>DASSDQ010000001.1:0-12865 GCA_035697025.1 Erysipelotrichaceae bacterium
ACTCCAATAGAACTATCGCTTTACAACAGGAATCCAAACCTCTGAATAACCTACTGTATCATCTAACATATAGTAAAGTTCCATATCTGGACCTTCCGCATGTTCATACCCTGAATTAGGGAACCATTCTGGGAAAATCCGCTTCCAAATCGCTTGAATCTTCTCAACTGTTTCAGATGGTTTATGATTCTCAGTTCTAAAGATAGCCCAAGTATAAGCTCCAACATTAACGGTTTTTAAATCACTTGGTACAGAACTTGTCCCATCGAAATCAATTAATCCAATCATGTATGGAAATGTATCATTTTCTAACATTTCATAACACATAATCGCATTTACTTTACAAAGATTCTTGATTGGATTCTTAAGCTTGATTTGTTCTAAACGCTTTACAGTTCCATTTTCATAGTTCTTATCCCAAAACTCCGGTATACTCGTAAAGTTTTCTTCATTCGTATTCTTTACGACAAAATCAACACCATGTACTTTAAATGCACTTTTCTCTTCAATACGATAATTCATTTCAATTTCTCCTTTTAATGTTAATTGGAATGACATTCTTGGATAAGCTTTTAATTGAATTCCTTTATCTCTCGCATGTGATGGGACAATCCCATGACAATTCTGAAATGCTCGCGAGAAAGAAATAGGTGAATCATAGCCATACTTTAGCGCTAAGTCTATAATCTTTATATCACTGTTTTGAAGTTCAAAAGCCGCAAGTGTTAAGCGTCTACGTCGGATATATTCTGATAATGACACATCTGTAATAAACGAAAACATTTTCTGGAAATGATGATTCGAACACAGTGCTTTTTGTGCAAGTTGTTCATAATCTATTTCGTCCAATAAATGTACCTCGATATAATCCATAGCGCCATTCATTCGTTCTAACCAATCCATCGCATCAATTCCTTTCACACCTAGTGTATCGAGAATACACTTTTAACTCGCAACTTTTCTTGTTTAATTTAGTTTGTATACTATTCAATGGATTTAAATAATTGATATGATAATACACTTGAGAAACAGGCTAGTAATACAAAGACACCAACTTTAATAATTAATACTGGAATAGGGATATCGATGTTCGCAACAAATTGAAATGCGGATTGTATTGGCAACATCACTCCCATTACAGTACATAGTACCAACATACATGCTAAAAGAACTGTCCCAAATCCATCGTTCTTTTTAATTAAGTAATAACTTAGAAACATGATAGGGCTGATAAATGCCATATCATAAACATAGGTAACTTCTGTTGTATATGTCTCAATCAACGATAATGAACTTCCATTTAAAAATGTCGGAATAATATCCATTAACCATATTGCGAATAACGCAATACCTGTTATTATCAAGAAAATTGCATATCCTTTAATCGGTGTTTTTAAGACTAATTGATTTAGATCTAAATCTTTAATAAGCATAAATACACTGATCCAACTCAATATGACAGAACTAATATAAAACAAGAATAAATAATTGTAAGTAATTCCAGTTGATATACTGATAGAGTAGTAGAATATGACACCCAATAATGATACCAGTACTAATTTATTTTTTAATGATGGTTTAATATTTACCCAAATTAATGTCCCAATTAATGCAGGTAAAACAAGTACTAGTATTGTAAAATCTGTCCCAATAAATATTGGTGCTTTAAAGTATGAATCGTAGAAATAAGCCCCATTCCCAAATAATTGTATTGTTTGTCCATAAATATTTGTCACAAAAAAAGACTTCTCTATTTCAAATGATTGTATGCCTGTAATCGTAATTATAAGTAGAATGATGATTTCTAAACCCAATAAAACATTTATATGATTAAGTCCTTTTCTCATGTTTGTACTATTCCTCTATTTTGTATTTTACACTGTTAAAAAAACTTATCTATCTCTTTCTACGAAATAAATAAGTTTTATCCTATTATCACCAAAATTACTAAATTATCGCATTATTTTTTATCTCTTTTGATAAAGTCTTCATCAACTTCTTTCTTCCAATCATCCTTTATAGAATCTTTAGTTCTAAAGTCACTCATCACTTTATTCATTGCTTGATAGTTTAAATTAGTACCTTTGATATCAGAATGATAATTAACAGCGCGATTAGCATCTATCCCAAAATTACTTGCGACATTAATCGCATCCATGTTCGCACCCATAAAGATAAACTCCCAATGGTATTTTTTCTTCTGATGTTCAATCATTTTTTTAATCATTTTATAGTTATATTTGCGACTTGAGTTTTCCATCCCATCGGTCGTTATCACAAACAATACTTTTTCCGATTGATGTTCCTTCATAGTAGCTTTTTGTACATTTACAATTTTTTCAATCGTCATTCCTATCGCATCGAGTAGTGCGGTGGATCCACGAACATAGTATTCTTTCTCTGTAATGTTTGCGATAGATTTTACATTAATTCGATCATGCAATATTTCAATCGTATGATCAAATAATACAGTTGTGATTTTCGCTTCACCTTCTTCTTCTCTTTGTTTATTCAATAGAGAATTAAAGCCTTTTATCGTATCACTTTCTAGTCCAGCCATTGATCCACTTCGATCGAGTATAAATACGCATTCAACTTGATTTGTCATTATTAATCTCACTTTCTAACACTAGTGTATAAAAAGTAAGAAATCATTTGGTCAACTGCTAGGCTACTTTATAACGTATTACTTCCTAACAAGTTTTGGTCATATTCAAATAGAACTTTATTTATTTCAAAAATATCATATATCTTATGCTCAATGAAATATCGCACAATTAAATCGTGTTTAGAGCTATTAGAAAGGCTAAATCCAGCTTTTTCGAGTAAGTTGATACTTTCACTCAGCGTTAATCTTAACGCTACACAAAAGGCTAAAACAGTCGATTTAGTTGGTCTGTAATCAATATGACTTCGAATCTTAGAGAAATGAGCTTTACTAATATTTGCACGTTTATATACATCTACATCTTTTAATTTCTTTTGATCTATGATATTCAATAATGATTCAGAAAACGATTTATCCAATTGATTAAACATATCGTTTAATGAACCAAATGGTGTAGAATCCATTTCTTCATATTGATGGTTAAATACCTTACTACTTCTACTTTCTAAACGTATATTACTTATCGATTTTTCGACATAATTATCATCAATAAAGGATTTAATCGATAAGAATAATTTAGAACTAATTTGATACGCAAGTTTATCATAAACAACTAAATACACCATCATTTCATACTCAAACAGAAAAGACTGTATGGTTTGTATCGCAATTTTCAAAGCCTCTTCTTTTGGATAACCATAATTACCAGATGATATCAGTGGAAACGCAATTGATTTTAAATTATGACTCAACGCACATTCAAGTGATTTTCTATAACAACTCTCAAGCTGTTTAGATTCATGATCAATTCCGCCATTCCATATAGGACCTACCGTGTGAATGATATATTTTGCGTTAAGTTTGAAACCAGGCGTTAGTACTACCTCACCTGGCGCACAATATCCAATTAGTTTACACGCCTCTGTTAACTCATTTATACCAGCTAACTTAAAAATAGCTTCACTAGAGCCTCTTCCCATTTTAAGTTTTGGGTTAGTTGGATGCACAATCGCATCTGTCATTAAACGTGTTATATCTTCGCGTATTATCTCGAATGGCATAGTTTATGTTTCTATTATATCAAATAAAAAAAATTAGATAGTTAACTATCCAATTTTATGTACACGATTATTTTTTAAACCAATGTTTAGTATTATTCGCAATTTTCACAAGAATTAACATGACTGGTACTTCGGTAAGTACTCCAACTACCGTCGCAAGGACTGCAGGTGATGTAGTCCCAAATAACGCAATCGCAACAGCAACAGATAATTCGAAGAAATTAGATGCGCCAATCATACCAGCTGGTGCCGCAATATCATGACTTAGATTTAATTTATTAGATGCGAGGTATGCGATAAAGAAAATTAAGAACGTTTGAATGATCAATGGTACGGCAATAAGAACGATATGGAATGGATTGTTTATAATTACTTCCCCTTGAAATGAGAATAATAGTATCAAAGTTAACAATAACCCAATTGTAGTCGCATTATCAAACTTATTTACGAATTGATTTTCAAAGAAATCTAAGCCTTTATTTTTGATCACAAAATGACGTGTCAATACCCCAAGCGATAATGGGATTACAACAAATAATACAACTGATAAGATTAACGTATCCCATGGGACAAACACATTACTAACCCCTAATAAGAACTTAACTATCGGTACAAATGCGACTAAGATAATTAAATCATTTGTCGCAACTTGTACTACTGTATAAGCTGGATTCCCTTTTGTGAGGGTACTCCAAACAAATACCATTGCCGTACATGGAGCTGCCCCAAGTAAGATTGCGCCAGCTAAGTATTGTGTCGCAAGTTCTGGTGTTATAAACGCTTTAAATACCACAAAGAAGAAAAACACTGAGATTGCGTACATCGTAAATGGTTTGATCAACCAGTTACTAATCCATGTCACATATAAACCTTTAGGATTCTTTCCAACATTTTTGATACTTTCAAAATCCACTTTTAACATCATTGGATAGATCATTACCCAAATAAGGATTGCGACAGGAATCGATACTTTAGAAAATTCAAATTGGTTGAAAAAAGTAGGAATACTAGGTAAATAACGACCAATCAATATTCCTAATATCATACACAGCGCTACCCAAATACTTAAATATCGTTGAAAGAAATTTATCCCTTCAAGCTTCTCTATTTTTTCGTGATGCATAGAACCTCATTTTCTAACTATTTAACGAGTAATGGTTTAATTTGTTCAGCTGTAAGCACTCTTCCATAAGACACAACTTTTTCATCCACGACAAGTCCTGGTGTACGCATAATTCCATAGGATGCGATACCTTCCATGTCATTAACTTTCACGAACTCAGCGTCGATACCTAATTCTTTTGCGGCTAAACGAGCGTTTTGTTCTAAGTTAACACAATTTGCACAACCAGATCCTAATACTTTGATAATCATATTTTTTATCTCACTTTCTTTTAGAGTAAATACATGCCAAATTGGTTAAACAAGAAACCAATTAACATAATCCCAACAACGACAATCGACACAAACACGATAAGCAACTTATTCTTAATAACCTTCTTTAACATTACGATACTTGGTAAGGACAATGCGGTGACTGCCATCATAAACGCTAATGCGGTCCCAATCCCAACTCCTTTAGAAACGAGTGCTTCCGCAATCGGTAGAGTCCCAAAGATATCCGCATACATCGGTACTCCAACAAGAGTCGCTAGAGGAACTGAGTACCATTTATCTACACCAAGAAGTGCTGTAATAAATTCTTCAGGCACAACATTATGAATGAGTGCCCCAATTCCTACTCCGATTAATACATAGATCCATACTTTTCGAACGATTTCTTTAACCGATTCCCTCGCAATACGAACACGTTCTTTAGCAGTTAACTCTTCTAACTCCATATCAGGTAAACTTGATTTACGAAATACAAACGCTTCAACTTGATCTTCCATTTTTAGTTTAGAGATGATTGTGCCACTGAATACCGCTAACAATACCCCTACCACAACATACGCTAATGCGATCTTCCAATTAAAGATACTTGCGAGTAAAATAACAGACGCTAAATCCACAAGCGGTGAAGAAATCAAAAAGGAGAATGTTACACCAATCGGTAACCCTGCAGATGTGAACCCAATAAATAACGGAATGGATGAACATGAACAGAATGGAGTGATTGTGCCTAATAATGCGCCAATTAAATTTGCGCTTACACCTTTATAGCGACCCAATATTTTACGTGTTCGCTCAGGCGGAAAATAACTTTGTATGTAAGAAACACCGAATATTAACACAGATAATAGAACAAATATTTTAACAGTGTCATATAGAAAGAATTGTAGACTAGCCCCTAGTTGACTTTGATTATCTAAACCAACAAGATTTACAAGTCCTCCCATTAAATCACTTAACCATGTCATTTTTAAAAATACATCATTTATGAAACTAAATATCTGCATAACTCCTCCGAATATAGATAAACATCTATATATAGATTATAGTACCGTAAAATACCCTTGTCAATTAATATATTGATATTTATCTATGTATTGACTGAACAACATCTATCATCTGAATTAGATGATTCCAAATCATTTTTATCACTTAATTTTAATCCTGATAAATCATTTATTAGTAAATTATAGTAATCAGAATTTACTTTATAACGAACCCAAGTTCCATCTTTACGTGATACAACTAATCCACATTGAGTAAGTTTTTTCATATGAAAAGAGAGTGTTGGTTGTGTAATTTTATAATCATCTAAAATATCACACGCACATAACTCATCTTTGGTATAAAGCTTTTTAATAATCGATAAACGTATTGGATCGGATATTGCCTTTAATATTTCTACAGTGTTGTATTCCATAATTCCTCCGGTGTATAATTCAATATATTGATTAATATCTATATTAAGCTTTTATCTATAATTTGCAAGCCCCAAAAGAAGCGAGGATCTTATGAAAATTGTACAGAAGGTAAGTTGTTGCGCAGAAGGTGGTGATTGTTGTAAACCGATTAAGAAGATTGAGATAGACTTTTTATATTTGGATTTAAATGTTTGTGAGCGATGCCAAGGTTCAGATAAAAATCTAGATGAGGCAATTGAATTAATCAAACCCATACTTACAAAACTAGGTTTTACTTTAGCTATACATAAAGTTAATGTGAATACGATGGAGCTTGCTAAGAAATACAGGTTTCTAAGCTCACCAACTGTTCGTATCAATCAAAATGATATTGAACTAAGTGTAAAAGAAGATAACTGTAAGAGCTGTGGCGATTTATGTGGAGATACAGTAGATTGTCGTGTATTTACCTATGATGGTAAAGAATATCATGAACCTCCTGTTGAGATGATTATTGATGGGATATTAAGATCAATCTATAACCCAGTTAAATTAAAAGAACTTGATGATTACCAAGTTCCAGACAATTTATTAAAGTTTTATAAAAATAATTAGACAATTTTATTTTTCTTAAATATTCCGACTAAATTACTCAAGAACACAAAGCTTTGTGTCATTTTGTCGCTCGTTCCGAAGTTAAGTATGAAATGAATATCGTTTATTGGATCATAGAAACAATGTGTTGATAATATTCCAATATGTCCAATTAATCGAGGGAAATTACGCATTAGGAAGAAAAACCCTTCAAAACGCACTTGCATCATACCCATTCCATAATGAATACCAGGCCTAAATACTCCCTGCCAAACTTGCATTTGTTCAAGGTGATTTTTAGTAATTAATTTTCCGTTGTATAGTAACTTTTGAAATGTCACTAGATCATTTGGTGTTGAGACAATTCCTCCATCCGCTTGATCACAGTTTAAACTTTTAAAATTCTTTATATCCGTTTTACCAAAATAGATTGAATCAGGAACCATCGCACGTTCTGTTGGATATCGATAGATCATTGATTGTGTATTTAGTAATCCAAAAGGTTTAAATAACTCTTCATCCAATAAGACATGAATGGGTTTCCCTTTAACCTTTTCGATACACATCAATACCAACATAAATGCGGTATCACCATAATTGAACTTCTCTCCACGTTTCCCTACAGGTTGAAGATTCGATCGCGTAAAATCGAATATGTCTTCTCTATTCCACGCTTTATCATGATTTTTAACGACAAGTTCTGTAAACTTAACTCCATTTTTATCTTTTCCTTCGAAGTAATCACTTGCGCCACTTCGGTGGGTTAAACAATCTCGTAGTGTGATTAGTGAAGTATCGGATAAGAATAAACCATCTAGAGTCGACTTATCTAAATACTTGATTAAAGTATCATCTAAATTGAGATATCCTTCTTCCACAAGTCTTAATGTATAAACTGTTGAAATTAATTTACCAATGCTTGCGATGTGAAATAATTTATCTTTTGAATGCGTAGGATATTCAATATGGATATTTTTCGATTCAGATTCCACAAAAATCTGTAGAGGAAAAACACCTTGTTTAGACTCAACTTTTTTAAGTAATTTCTTAATCACTTTATCCATATTAGCCTCTTTTCCCGATGTTCAATTTCAATACACTCTTTGGACAAACATTTTCGCATTCTGCACAGTTGATACAATCATAGGATTCAATAGAGCCTTTTTTTAGTTCATTCATGACATCGATACTCATAGGGCATACTTTATTACACTTTGAACATGATATGCACGCAGTTGGTTTTGATTGAATACGCATCTGCGGTAAATTCAATTTATCACCAATCCATGAACCAACCACTAGAAATGGCGACATCCAACAGATTGAATGACATGCACCGCGTTTACCAATCACTAATGTAAGAATTACAAGCGTAAATAATACTGCATAATAGGTAATGAATTTAAACGGTTCATCAACTGAAATGATTGATTCAGTCATGTAGAATGGATTAATCGTAATGTTTGATGATACGAAGAATCCAACGATCAACACTGTAACCCATATTCCAAAGATTGAATAACGTATGATTCTTAATTTCTTAATATTCACATTTCGATTATTTATTCTCTCAGAATAATCTGCGATTGCGGAAACTGGGCAGAGATAGGAACACCATGTTCTTCGAAAGAATATTGAAGTAACTAGTAAAGTTATAAACAAGATGACACTGCCTGCAATTACGCCATCATATGCGGCTGTAACACTCACATAAGGAGAGAAGTAGTTTAGAGTTAACGGAAATAACAAGAGGCATACAAACGCAATGGTTCGTCGTATCTGATGTTTATTCATTATTCTTCTCCTTTAACTTTGTGATTGATTCTTTTGACCATTCAAGATACGCTGAATTGGTTTTAATCCCAAAATCGATTACTGATAATACATCTGAATGATTATGAAATGGATCATCAATTGATTCTAATTCATTTTTGAATTGGTTTAAGATATAAAGTTCTTGTTTGTGTTGAAGCTCGAATTGTTGAATATGATTAATCATTATCTCAGGATCTACAATTCCCGCAAAATAACGTTTCAATAAAATCTCAAGACGAAAGGATTCCGTATCAGGACGAATCATCAACCATTGTTTCAACTCATCATAACCTAGTTTCGTTATACGATACAGTTGTTTACCACGATCTGATTCTTGTAATTCACTCTCAATTAATCCATCTTCAATCATGCGTTTTAATTCTGGATAAATTTGACCATACGATTCATTCCAAAAGAATTTAAAACGAATATCGATTATTTTTTTTATGTCATATCCACTCAATGGATTCTCAGTTAATAAACCAAGGATGACATATTGAGTCTTACGTGCCATAACTAAATAATGGATCTTGCCCAGTTAATCGCAAGATTCTTTGAACTTTCTAGGTTATCTTTTACACTAACTAATCCTAATCCACTCACAAAGGTATTGCGTAGATTAATAATCTCTTTCGCACGTTCCTCAGCACGACTTGCACCTCCATCATGTGTATAAAAATAAGCAATCTTCTTATTATTTAAGTTGCGTTGATCTAGAAACGCACGAATTGGAGGTGCATATGTTCCTGCCCATATTGGAGTACCTAACCAAATAAAATCATATTCATCAAGATTCACATTAATCGGTTCTAACTCAGGAATTGAACCCATCACAACCTGTGCTCCACCCCAAACAAATTTACTAAACCCTTTTGACTTTAATTCTTTAACAGGTTTCAATCTAATACAATCTAATTTAAACTCTTCACTTAATACTTTCGCAACAATCTCTGTTGTTCCTTCGAATGAATAATATACAATTAATCCTTTTGGCATAGTGTTCTCCATGTATCTGACATATATCTATTAGATATATAATAAAGTGAGATTAAGCGAATGTCAAATAAAAAAGCACAGTGTGCTTTCTAATAATCCTTATTTAACTGGTTCAATAAATAATTTCCAATTAATGTACTTATGATAAATATTAGGATTCCCAAGAACGTAGGATCATAGAACATAAATGGTGCACCCATTAAAAATAGATATCGAAATATGAAAATCCCCAAGAGTCCGTCTGTCATGAACATGATTATTAAAATCCCTAATAAATAGAGCCATTTCTTGCGTAATAAAATTAGTTTATCTAACTTTTCAATTAACCAGTAACACAATTGATAAAGCATAAGATTAATCACAATCCCAATAAATGCGTAATTCAAGTCATAATTATCCATCGCCAACTGCTTAAACTCGCGACTTACATAAATACTAATCAGTAATAATATCAGAACCCCAATCATTTGAAATAAACGTTTCATAATCCCCCTTAATCAAGAATTATCATGTGCTTCCTTAATCTTACCCAGCATCATGACTTCTTTACATTGATAATTATAGTGTAGCGCAATTCGTTTTATTGTGATTAATATTTCTTCTAAATTATACTCAATACTAACTGATTTACCTTTATAACGACTAATCTTCACCGTTCGATACAATTGATTACCATATAAACTATCATTGTTTAATTTTAGTCGAAACGTAAATCCTTTATCCTTTTCAGATAATCGTTCTTGAACATAGATTGTTTGATCAAGTTCATGAACTCCAATATATAATTTATATTCTAACCATTTGATATTATCGTTCCACTTATTATTTTGGAACTCTTCATGAATGATAATGTCTGCTTCATCATTTTTAAAACACTCGAGTCCAAATCTCGATAATTCTTCTTGGATTGTTTGGATTATATTGGTCTTCATTCAAACTCCTCATGACTAGAGTACGAGTAGAACTAACTATAAACCAATTATTACACTCATAGAGTGTTTATACAATCATTTACTTGATAACACCTATATCAGTACGATAAAAACATTGTGGCGCATCTATTTTTGCGATTTCGTGATAAATTGTCATTCTAACTTCATCAAGTGATTCTCCAAGACCTGTTATACTCAAAACTCGACCACCAACATTGATAAACTGATTATTTACTAAGCGAGTTCCCATATGATAGATTGTCGCATCAACTTGATCAAGATTATTAATTGGCAATGATTCAATGGTTTCAGTAGGATAACCGACAGATGCTAGTACAACCGTTAGCGCAACTCTTGGATCAATTTCAATGTCAATCGGTTCTTGATTAATTAGGGCAAAAATAATTTGATCGATTGGAGTTAATAAACGAGGTAATATGACTTCAGTCTCTGGATCTCCAAAACGTACATTAAACTCAATGGTTTTAACACCTTGTTTCGTATCCATCAAACCACCATACAAAACACCTATAAATGGCATCCCAAGTTCAACCATCGCTTTAGCCATTGGAATCATCACGTTTTCCATCGCTTCGTTTACACTCTTTTCAGAGATTTGAGGAACAGGCGAATAAGCTCCCATACCACCTGTATTAGGACCTAAATCATGATCAAATGCACGCTTATGATCACGCGCGATTGGTAATGGAATAACACGATCATGATATACAAAAGCCATTAAACTAAATTCTTCACCTTCAAGATACTCTTCGATTACTGTCACATGTGTTTCGTTATGATTTGGATAAAGATTTTCTATCGCAAGGATGGCCTCTAAATCAGTTAACGCAACCGTTACTCCTTTGCCAGCCATTAATCCATCTGCCTTAATTACGATTGGGGCAGGATGATGTACTAAGTAATCAATCGCTTCTTGATAGCTTGAGACTGATACATACTGTGCGGTTGGGATTGAATACTGTTCCATTACTTTCTTCGCAAATGATTTACTGGACTCAAGTTGTGCCGCAACTTGTGTTGGTCCAAATATTACAATTCCTTTTGATTCTAAATAATCCACAATCCCTTTTGATAATGGAGCTTCAGGTCCAATAAATACTAAATCAATCTTTTCTAGTTTAACAAATTGTTCAATTTCTTCGAATTCATCAGCGTTAATTGGTACAAGTGTCGCACTATCCAACATACCTGCATTTCCTGGCGCAACAAATACCTTCTCAACGGTTGGACTTTGTTTAAAACATTTAGCGAGCGCATGTTCACGTCCACCAGTCCCAATGATTAGTATTTTACGTTTCATTAGTGTTTAAAATGCCTTTCACCTGTAAATATCATCGCAATTCCTGCTTCATCACAGGCATCAATGGACTCTTGGTCCTTAATTGAGCCCCCTGGTTGGATAATACAAGCGATACCATATTGAGCCGCTAATTTGACTGTATCATTCATTGGAAAGAACGCATCACTCGCAAGAATTGCACCTTTTGTTTTATCACCTGCTTGTTTTAGTGCAATTTCCGCAGAGCCAATTCGATTCATTTGACCTGCCCCAATACCAATTGTTTGTCCATCTTTTACAATCACAATCGCATTTGATTTAACATGTTTTACTACTTTTTCACCAAATAATGCATCACTTATGTAAGCTTGATCCACTTTACGTTCTGTTGGGACTGCCCAATTTTCTACATGTGATGATGTCTTATCTGTTTCTTGTTTAAGTAATCCACCACTTAATCGAGTAAACGTTTCTTTATATGGCGTTTCTATTTGATTATTTAAGCGCATGACTCTCAGATTCTTTTTCTTGGATAAGTGTGTTAATGCCTCATCCGTAAATGATGGCGCAAGAATAATTTCCAAGAAAATCTCGCCCAGTTCTTTCGCAATTTCAAATGTGACTTCACGATTAAATGCGACAATCCCTCCAAATATACTCGTTGGATCTGCTTCGAACGCTTTTCGCCATGATGTATAAATGGTATCGGAAATTCCTACTCCACAAGGATTCATATGTTTTAGTGCTACGACACATGGTTCATTGAA
>DASSDQ010000002.1:0-24669 GCA_035697025.1 Erysipelotrichaceae bacterium
GAAGAGTGAACATATTCATATCGTTAAAGTTAAAGAAGAAGTCTTTCATTGTATTCCTTTATTGCATGTTTCAAGTAGCTTCAAAGTTTATCCATTAATGGATGGATTAGATACTATTTATCAATCTCTCGAAGAGAAAGAACGTATTAAGCAACATTCAGGCGATGTAATAAAGTTTATCCAACGCGAACTAAAGAAGGCTCAAACAAAACGCCCTAAACTCTTAGAAGCGTATGATGAAGCTGTGGACTGTGAGAAATGGCGTACCTATGGTGATTATCTATACGCATATGGGATGGGACTTCAAAAGGGATTAAAATCGTTTGAAGTTAATAACTTTGAGACCGATGAACTACTTACTATTCCACTGGATGAAAAATACGATGGTAAACAGAATGCACAACGTTATTATAATAAGTACCAAAAGTTTAAAAAAGGACAAGCTCATATCTTGAATCAATTAAGAATTAATCAAGATGAACAAGATTACTTCAACGCATTAACCCAACAATTAGCACTTGCGAGTGTCCATGATGCGATAGAAATAAAAGAAGAGTTAATTCGTGGAGCGTATATTCGTACAAAACTACCTAAACGAAGTTCTAAACAAATAAAAATACATTATTTACAATTATTACTCGATAACGATATACGAATCTATGTGGGTAAGAATAACTTACAAAATGAAACAATCACATTTAAAATTGGTCAGAAGAAAGATTTATGGTTTCATGCGAAAGATTATCATGGTGCACATGTCTTACTTCAAGGTGACAAGGTTACCAATGAACATAAAGAGATGGCAGCGTGTTTAAGTGCCCATTATTCGAAGGCTCGTGGATCTAAAAAAGTTGAAGTACAAGTAGCGTACATTAAAGACATAAAAAAAATACCCGATTCGAAACCGGGTTTGGTGAGTGTTACTCAATATACAAGCGTTTATGTTGAACCAATCGAAGATCAAATCGCTGAATGGATTAGATTATATCAGGTTAAGTAACCAAATTGATAAGGCGTCAAACGACGTCTTTTTTTATAGTCTGGTAAGATACGTTCAATTGATTGATAAAACTCTTTCGAATGATTCATATGGATAAGATGCATCAATTCATGCACACATACATACTCAATAAACTTAGGATCACATTCAATAAGTTTATCGCTCAAGCGAATATTACGTTTTGAATCGCATCTTCCCCAACTTCGTTTAAGTGATTTTAATTCTATCTTATTCGGTTTTAGTTGCGTTATTTCAATCATATTATGCATAATCGGTAAAATAATATCGATGGATAATTGTTTACGTACTCGATTTAGTGCCGTTTCATGTTTCATATTCGTTGGACATAGAATCGTAATACAATCATTACTCATCTCATACCCTAGTCGATTAAAACTCTGATACTCTAATTTAATCTTTCGATTCATAAACCACATTGAATTCTCATCTGTCATTATTTTACTTTGAATACGTAAATGACGTAATATCCAATCTTCTTTTGATTCAATCCAATCATCTAATGTCTTTAAGGGTATATTTAAAGGAGCTTTAACGAGTAAAGCTCCATCTCTGAATCGCATGACGATTGATTTACGATGTTCAAGTACAATTGAATATTCTAGAATATCGTTTTGTATCTTAATCTGTTTAACAATCACTTATTCACCACTTTGTAAGATAATAGAAGCCGCATGTCCAAGGAATGAACGACCATCTTTACATCTTACTTGTAACATATCACTTTCAGTGTAATCTTTCCATGAATCTACTTCACATTTAATGGTTTCATCTCCAACATTGATATAAGCATAATCATACTTCCAAGTTGTATCAATTACCTGTAAGTTACAACCACTTAATAGAACCATAACCAAACTAATAATAATTAATTTCTTCATCTTGAATCTCCTTAGCTTTTTGATGTCTTACTTTAAAGAATAAAATACCACCTATAATTAGAATAAGATAAAAACTGAAAAATCTCCATAGAATCATAATACTTGCGGCAGATGCTTTCCCAAGTACAGTTGAATACGTTAATACAAATAAGCTTTCAGTCGCTCCTGCTGCCCCAGGTAATGGGACAAAGGTATTTGCGATTGTCACAAATGACGCTAACGCTATAAGTTCAACAACCATCGACCATTTTATTTCTAAGTTCAAGAGTAAACCTATTACTAATGGTGTCGCAAAATAGACTAATATTTTTAAACTATTTAGGCCAAATAATTGCCACAACATTCCTCTATTCTCAGTTATAACTGATTGTGCCTGATAGAAATGTTCAAGGATTTTATCCCAAGCACTAATTATTTTACCTTTTTGTTTAACCCATTTTAGTTTCTCAGTTATATGTATAATAAAATACATCAACTTTCGATAGAGATCAGGTTTAAAAACCATTAATCCTAACAATACGATGATAATAATGTTAATTAACAATCCAACCCCAAATACAAATGTAATAGAACTATGTGCGAATTCAGTAAAATTAGTAAAGAATAATAGTAATGCGATTACTACTAATGTGATTGAGTATAGGAAGAAATCCAACCATATAATACCTGCGCCATGACTCCCCTTAAGACCTTGTTTTTTGAAGGTGTAAGATTGAGCAAATTGCCCACCTGTACTTGATGGAGTAACACCTGACATAAATCCACCGACTAGTGAATTTATAAATCCATCAATAAAGCGATATTTTGGCATCATATGATTCGCCATTAACTTCAATATAAACCCATGGATGAGATAGGGTAATAAACCCCAGAATGCCATAACTAGCAACAATATTTTATTTACAGAAGTAATTGTCGCTATAACTACGTCAAAACTATCATATAATGCTAAACCTAAGGCTAGTGTGCTTAACACCAAAATATAAAGAATTGTAAACCATGTTTGACTAAAGAGTTTTTTCATACTTATCCATATTATCACACTCTATAAACAAAAAAGCACATTTTCTGTGCTTAATTGAGTTGATTCTTAATCCGTACGACATAGTCGTGATCTTCATAATCAACTAATATATTAGAATCTTGTGGTGGATTATTTTCTAGTATAAAGTACGCTAGTTTACTTTCGATTTGTCTTTGGATATGACGTTTCATTGGTCTAGCACCATATTGAAGGTCACTTCCTTCTAGAATAATGTTCTGTTTAGCGGATGTGGAGACATCCAATCGATAATTTTGAGCTTGGAGACGTACTCTTAACTCTTGTATGAATTTATCTGCGATTTGTACAAGTACCGCATTATCGAGTGGATTAAATATTACGATTTCATCAATTCGATTAATAAATTCAGGTTTAAATGTTCGTTGTACTTCGGCCATTACAAGTTGTTCACGACGATTCTCATCCTTATCAAGAATGTATTGAGAAGCTAGATTACTGGTCATAATAACAAGCGTATTCTTGAAGTTTACTACTACTCCCTGATTATCGGTAATTCTTCCATCTTCTAAGATTTGTAATAAGATGTTAAATACATCTGGATGAGCTTTTTCTATTTCATCGAGTAATACAATCGAATAGGGTTTACGGCGAACTGCTTCAGTAAGTTGTCCACCTTCTTCATATCCAATGTATCCAGGAGGTGCTCCAATTAAGCGTGAGACAGAATGTTTCTCCATGTATTCACTCATATCAATGCGTACAATCTTACTTTCATCATCAAAGAGTTGAGCCGCTAGTGCTTTTGCGACTTCAGTTTTACCTACACCGGTTGGACCTAAGAATAAGAATGAACCAATCGGTCTATTTTCATCTTGGATATGGGCTTTTGAACGCATGATTGCGCTACTAACAAGCTTTAAAGCTTCATCTTGACCCATTACACGCTGTGCTAATATCTTTGGTAGTTGGAGTAATTTCTGACGTTCTGTAGATAACAAACGATTAATATCAATGTGTGTCCATCTTGAGACTATCTTTGCGATAAGTTCTTCATCCACTATTTCTTGGATTAGAGCTCCATCTTTTTTCTTTTCTTGTTCAAGTTTAATGCGTTTTTCTAAGTTAGGAATCGTTTCATATTGAAGTCGAGCCGCTTCTTCATAACGTGCATCATTACTTGCGTTATCTAAGTCTAAACGCGCTTTCTCTAATTTTTCTTTATCTTCTTTAACTTGATCTAAATATTTCTTTTCTTCTTTCCACTTTAAATCAAGAATCTTATGTTCTTCTTTTAAATTCGATAATTCTTTTCTTAATTCATCTAATCGATCAAGGGTTCTTTCATCGGTTTCTTTTTTTAGTGATATTTCTTCTATCTCAAGTTGCATAATCTTTCGATTTAAATCATCGAGTTCTTGAGGCATAGAATCCATTTCAACACGAATTACGGCACAGGCTTCATCGATTAAATCAATGGCTTTATCCGGTAAATAACGATCATTGATGTATCTGTGGGATAGTTTAGCGGATGCGATGATTGCTTCATCAAGGATGTTAACCCCATGATGTGATTCAAAACGATCTTTTAATCCACGTAAAATAGAGATTGTTTCTTCTACACTTGGTTCATCGACCAATATCTTCTGAAAACGACGTTCTAATGCCGCATCTTTTTCGATGTACTTTTTATAGTCATCAAACGTTGTGGCACCAATACATCTAAGTTCACCACGTGCTAACATTGGTTTTAATAGATTTGCCGCATCCATCGAACCTTCTGTTTTACCTGCTCCAACTAAATTATGGAGTTCATCGATAAATAGGATGATGTTTCCTTCTGATTGTTTAATCTCATCCAATACTGCTTTGAGTCTCTCTTCAAACTCACCACGATACTTCGCTCCTGCAATAAGAGCTCCCATATCAAGTTCAATGAGTTGTTTCTCCTTGAGACCAAATGGAATATCACCTTTCATAATACGCCATGCTAAACCCTCTACTACTGCTGTTTTACCAACACCAGGTGATCCGATTAATACTGGATTATTCTTTGTCTTCCGTGATAATATCTCAATAACACGTCGTATTTCATCATCACGTCCTATGATAGGATCAATCTTACCATTACGTACATCCTCGACTAAATCTCTACCATATTTATGGAGTGCTTCTAGTTGATTCTCTGAATTCTCAGATTGTACTTTCTTGCCTTGTAAACTCGTCGATATCGCTTGCGATACAACTGTATTATTGAGTTTAAACGTATCTACAATCTTTTGACTCAATGGAGTCTTATTGAATAACATCACCTTAAATAGCAACAATGCCCCTAAGTGTGTTTCTTGATTCTTCTTCATTTCATTCAACGCATTTAAAACACTCTGATTCAAGTCTTTCGATAATACCGGTTGACTTGCCTCCGATTGAGTCGGTAATTGATCAATGGCTTGTGTCACCATGGATTCAAATTGTGTTGGATTTATATTTAAACGAGACAAAATACCATCCAATATCCCATCTTGTTTCATCGCAAGATAAACATGTGCACAGGTTATTTCAGGATGATTATTTGTAAATGCATTTTCTGCAGCTTGACTTAAAATAAACTGTAATTTCTGAGTAAATTGATTCATGCTCATAATCATAAACCTCCTTTTTACTAAATTTTACAAAAAAGTAACAGGAAGACTGTTACTTGAATGTTTTTTTGAAACGATCGTAGATCGAGTCTTTGCCTTTAATATTTCGTAATTTTTCGTAGAGTTCTTTCTCTTCACGACTTAACTTCTCATCAACTTGGATTTTAACTTCTACATACTCATCCCCAAGATTATTGGTATTAAGTTCCTTAACACCCTTCGCCTTAAGTCTGAATTGTGTTCCACTTTGCGTTCCCGATGGTATGGTTAATTCCACATCACCATGGACGGTAGGTACATCTATCTTACACCCTAAAGTCGCATCAAGTGCAGAAATAGGCACTGAGATATAGATGTTGTTGCCTTCACGTTGGAAATATTTGTGGCGACTAACAAGGATTTCAATGTATAAATCACCATTAGGACCTCCTAAAGATCCACGTTCCCCTTTACCAGGGACACGTAATTGTTGGCCAGAATGGATACCAGCAGGGATTTTCACATCGACGGTAACACGTTTACGTTCATACCCTTTACCATGGCATTTATGACATTTATTAAGAATCTTCTTACCTGTACCTTGACATTCAGGACATACACTTGAAGATTGGAAGACACCAAATGGCGTACGTTGTTGGGTTGTGACTGAACCCTTCCCATTACAGGTTGGACATACTTGAACATCACTCTTACTGTGAGCTCCACTTCCCATACATTCATTACATTGTTCTTCAACATCTAAACTAATACTTTCGGTTTTACCAAAAATCGCATCCATGAAATCAACACGTAACTGCATGAGTCGATCTTCACCTTTACGTGGTCCTGCTTGACGTCTTTGTGTAGAGCCAAATCCACCTCCAAAGAATGAACCAAAGATATCATTAATATCCTCAAATCCACCGGATTGGAAGCCACCGAAACCACCTTGATTATTGGTACTTGCATGACCGAATTGATCATAATTTGCACGTTTTTGTGCGTCACTTAAAACTTCATACGCTTCTTGTACTTCTTTGAATTGAACATCCGCCCCTTTATCTTTATTAATATCAGGGTGATACTTTTTTGCTAGGCTTCGATAGGCTTTTTTAATTTCCGCTTCTGTGGCGTTCTTACTAATACCTAATACCTCATAATAATCACGTTTATCCGCCATATTTCGCCTCCAGGATAAAACCTAGGGATTTCCCTAGGTTGATGTTATTCTTTTTCTTTAAAATCCGCATCTACAACATTATCATCTTGTGGAGCTTCTGCTTGTCCATTTTGAGCATCTTGTTGTTTATACATTGCTTCAGCCATGGAATGAGCTGCTTGTTCCAATTGATCAATCTTTTCTTTTAAGATTGAAATGTTGTTATCCGTTAAAGCTTGTTGAAGTTCATCACGTAATTTAGTGACTTCTGCTTTTTGTTCAGCACTAACATTCGCATTCTCAGTTTCTAGGGATTTATTAATCTGATGAATGAATTGTTCTGCTTTATTCTTAAGTTCAGCTTCTTCTTTTAAACGAGTATCTTCTTCTTTATGTTCTTCCGCATCACGAACCATACGTTGGATTTCTTCATCACTTAAGCCTGAATTACCTGAAATCGTAATGGATTGTTTCTTGTTTGAACCTTTATCCAATGCTGAAACGTGAACGATACCGTTAACGTCAATATCAAATGTAACTTCGATTTGTGGTACACCACGAGGAGCTGCCGCGATACCATCTAATTTGAATAAACCAAGTGATTTATTATCTTTAGACATTGGACGCTCACCTTGTAATACATTGATATCAACCGCTGGTTGATTATCAGCCGCAGTTGAGAATACTTGAGATTTACTTGTAGGAATCGTTGTATTACGTGGGATTAATGTTGTCATAACACCACCCATTGTTTCAATACCTAATGATAATGGCGTAACGTCTAATAATAGAACATCCTTCACATCACCACTAATTACTGCCCCTTGAATTGCAGCACCAATAGCCACAACTTCATCAGGGTTAACTGAACGGTTAGGTTCTTTACCTAATTCTTGACGAACTAGTTCTTGAACTGCTGGCATACGAGTTGATCCACCAACTAATAGAACTTGGTGAATATCATTCTTTGTTAAACCAGAATCTTTTAATGCTTGACGTACTGGTCCAACACAACGTTCAACTAAATGACGAGTCATATCTTCAAATTTAGCACGTGTAAGAGTCGTTTCAATGTGTAATGGTCCGTTTACTCCAGCTGAGATAAATGGTAAAGAAATTTGTGTACTTACCATTGAGGATAAGTCTTTCTTCGCTTTTTCTGCAGTTTCTTTTAAACGTTGTAAAGCCATTTTGTCGTTTCTTAAATCAACGCCATTGTCTTTCTTGAATTGATCAACTAAATAATCAACTACTACGTTATCAAAGTCATCACCACCAAGGACATTGTCCCCAGCTGTTGATAATACTTCAAATGTACCATCTGCTAACTCAAGGATTGAAACGTCAAACGTTCCTCCGCCTAAGTCAAAGACTAACACTTTTTGTTCTTTGTCAGTTTTATCGATACCGAAAGCTAAAGCAGCTGCAGTTGGTTCATTGATAATACGTTCTACATCTAAACCTGCAATTTTACCTGCATCCTTAGTTGCTTGACGTTGTGCATCATTGAAATACGCTGGAACAGTAATTACTGCCTTCGTAATCTTTTCGCCTAAGTATTCTTCCGCATATGTCTTAATGTATTGAAGAATCATCGCAGAAATTTCTTGCGGAGTATATGTCTTACCTTCTAAAGTTACAGTTTTATTCGTACCCATAATACGTTTAATGGATAAGATTGATTCTTTGTTTGTAACAACTTGACGCTTAGCCGCATCCCCAACAATTCTTTCACCATTCTTGTATGCTACAACGGATGGTGTTGTACGATTCCCTTCAGGGTTTACGATAACTTTAACTTCGCCGCCTTCCATGACAGCTACACATGAATTTGTCGTCCCTAAGTCAATTCCGATAATTTTATTGCTCATATCTGTGCTCCTTTATTCGCTAACCTTGACCAAACTTGGTCTTAATAATCGATCTTTTAATTTATATCCTTTTTGTAGTACTTGAATAACTTTATTACTATCAACGCCTTCTACCTTTTCCATCATTAATGGTTGGTGGAAGTTAGGATCAAAATCCAAACCTTCTGCAGGGATTTCTTCAACCCCTTCTTTTTTAAGCGATTCAATCAGTTGGTTGTAGGTCATTAAGACACCCTTAGCCACTGAACTCTCTTTATCTTCAATCGTATCAAGTGCTCTTTCCAAGTTATCAATAACTGGAAGTATATCTGACGCAAAACTTTGAATACGATATTTCTTCGCAACTTCTAAGTCTTGTTGATTACGACGTTTAATATTTTCCGCATCTGCGTATGCTTTATAGTAATCATTCTGTAATTTCTTATTCTGTTCTTCTAATGTTTGAATCTTTTCTTCTAATTTATGTATTTTTTCACTATGCTTATCTTTATGTTCTTTATGCTCTTTATGCTCTTTTTTCTTCTCTTCCACAACTTCTTCGTTTAATATCTCTTTTTCAATTTCTTCACTCATGATGAATCTCCTTTTCCATAAATCTTCTCAATCGCTTTGCTCATGAACTCCATAAGCGCAACGACACGATCATAATCCATGCGACTTGGTCCAACCACCATTAGTTGTCCGGATTCTTCGTGATCTATTTTAAATGTGCTTGTAATGACGGCCATATCATCCATCCATACGAGAGACGAATGATCACTGACATCTAGTCTTAAAGCATTTTGATTGGAACCAATATCTTTCCATACTTTACTATTCTCAAACATATTCATTAATTGTTTTAGCTTATTGATATCAGTAAATTCTGGTTGATTAAATACGTTATTACTTCCACTTAAGTAGAAGTTTGTATTCGCAAACTTGATAAAGGCATTAAAGAAAGCTTCGAAGATTGCCTCATATTGTTTTATGGATTGCGCTAAGATTGGTTTAATGAGTTGTAGTTTCTCAATGATATGATCAAGCGGTGTTCCCGATAATCGTTCATTAAGTATTGCGCAACAATTCGCCAATTCTTCTACACTAATCTTTTCTTCAAACTGGAAAACCCTATTTTCAGTATGACCAGCGTTAGTGATAAACACCGCGACTGCTTTATTTTGATCTACAGGAAATAAATTAATATGTTCCAATGTTTGACCACCCGCTTCAGGTCCTAAAACCATTGAAGTCAAGTTTGTCATTTGCGCTAGAATATCACAGCTTTTTTTAATCACATCTTCAATCTTCATTTGACGATCAGAGAATACTTCTTGAAGGGCATATTGTAGGTTATTATCCATCTTCTCTACCATTAGATGTTCGACATAATATCGATAGCCTAATGTAGAAGGAACGCGTCCACTAGATGTATGTGTCTTTTCTAGGAATCCTAATGTTTCTAACTCAAGCATTTCATTACGAATTGTCGCAGATGAATACGGTAAGTTAAACTTCTCAACCAAGGTTTTAGATCCCACAGGTTCTGCAGTAGAAATAAACGATTCTACAATAGCTTTTAGGATTTCTATCTTACGACTTGTTAACACTACAACACCTCCTTAGCACTCACTAAACATGTCTGCTAATAGTATAACATGAAAATTAGCACTGTCAACTTGAAAGTGCTAATCGTACTATTTCTATATAAATTTTAAATTGATTATTTATACTTATTCTCAATCAATGGTTTAACTTTTGCGGGTACAAATGGAGATAAATCACCTTTGTTTAATGCGATTTGTTTAACGACAGATGAGGATAAGAATGAATACTGAGGACGTGTTAATAAGAATACAGTCTCAATATTAGGAGCCATTACCATGTTTGCGGTAGCTTGTTGAAGTTCATACTCATAATCCATTACAGCTCGAATTCCGCGAATAAGGATATTTGCGCCAGATACTTTCGCATAATCAACGGTTAATCCAGTTTGTGCACTTACTGTCACATTACTGAATTCTTGGATAACAGCAGAAATCATATCCAAACGCTCTTCTACGCTAAAATCTGAATTTGATTTATTTGGATTCCGCATAATCACGACTTCTAATTGATCAACAAGTGTACTTGCACGTTTAATAATATCTAAATGACCTAATGTGATAGGATCGAATGTTCCTGGATATATCGCTTTTTTCATACAGTCCTCCGAATGAAGTATAAGGCAATTCTACCATAGCTACTTGTTTTATCAAGGCTATAAGGCTCATGAATCTCTACAGTATCCTCTTTTAAACATTCATATATAATGACTGAATCAACTGATGTAATTGGAATAAGTGCTGATAATAGCTTATTTAAATCAAGTTTTTGATAGGGTGGATCTAAATACACTAAATCAAATACGATATTTTTATTCTTAAGAAATCGACAGGCTTGGAAACAATCCATACGATAAACAGTAGATTGATTTACAAAATCTAATGATTTGATATTCTCTTTTATAATATTACACGCTGGATTAGAACCATCCACGAAACTTACTGATTTAGCTCCACGAGATAGTGCTTCTAAACCAATATTTCCGCTTCCCGCAAATAGATCTAATACATTTTTATCATGAATCCATGGACCAATCTTCGCAAAACACGCCTCTTTTACCACATCTAAAGTTGGACGTGTATTCTCACCAGGTAAACTATTTATAATACGTGAACGTCGTGTTCCTGCAATAATTCTCATACTGATTCTTCCTTCTTTTGTCGAATAATAATGGCTTGTGCGATACCCAATGAAAACATAATTGATAAGGTACTAGATCCACCCGATGACAACATTAACAATGGTACACCTGTTAGTGGAATAAGTGCCGTAACACCGCCTACATTTAATACAAAGTGACTAAATAAGTACATTCCAACACCGACTAAAATCATTCGTGATTTTTCATCTTTGGATTGTAAAGCATGTTTAAATAATTGATAAATTAACACAAAGTAAAGACCTACGACAACTGTTACTCCGATAAACCCAAATTCTTCCGCAATAACTGCTAAGATAAAATCTGTTTTAGCGGCAGGTAAATACCCATATTTCTGTAAACTCTTACCATACCCTACACCAGACCAATTCCCTTTCACAAACGCAACTAAACCATTAACTAATTGATACCCACTTCCATACTTATTGATAAAAGGGTTAATCGTATTTTCGAAACGCGCTACCATGTACTCTGGTAAATTTAAAGCATTCTTAATAAAGTTAACACCTGCTGGAGATAATACGACAAGAACCAACATAGATCCTAAAATAATACAACATACAAGTCCAAGTTGAATTTTCGCAAGACTCTTATGGCCTGCCATCATAAATTCAAATAATGCGATTATAAATAAGACAATTGCTGTACCTAAATCCTTTTGAAAGATTAATATAATTAAGAAAGTGACTAAGAAATAGAACATTGGGAAGCGAATAATATCTTTCCAATCTGCTTTGCGAACACGAATATCCCCTAAATAAACCGCAAATAGTATAATTAATCCTAATTTCGCAAATTCACTCGGTTGAATACTCATATCACCGATAGGAATCCATGCATAAGCACCATTAACAGGTTCAAAAATTAATGGAACCAATAAAAGTCCAATCATTCCAAATGCGAGCGGTACTATAAATCGTTTAAATAGTTCTAAACTAAAATATCTCGCAAATAATAAATAACCGATATACCCTACCCCGATAAAACCAATTTGCTTAATTGCGGTATTCATCAAAGCTTGTGTTGATATATTGGTCGTCATCGATGCGGACACAATCATCATTAAACCAATAATACATAAAAATACCATCGCAATTTGGATTTGTAAGTTTCTACCTTTAGGTAAACGTAAGCTTATTTTGAACTTTTTCATCGCTTTTATTGTATCAAATTATCGACTCATAATGACTTTTGTCCGTAAAATCTTTTAAAATTTATCAATCAAGAAATGTAATCGTTTACTTTTACGATTTTTTAACAAGTGAATTCATTTTACTATACAATAATGTCTGAATTAGCTATAATGTGACTGTACTTAAGATTGTGACATATCATCAAGGGCTTTAACACCTTTTTGATATGGGAATATAGAGGATATATGAATCGAATAACTTATACGTCTATCATTAAGGATAGTGATCCAAATCTTAGACAAAAATCGGAAGTTTTAAAATTGCCTTTACAAAAAAAATACATTACATTAGCGAAACGTATGTTGCGCTATGTTAAAGATTCTAGAGATGATGAAAAAGCAGAGAAATATGATCTTAAACCAGCTGTTGGTTTAGCGGCACCTCAAGTAGGTGTGAATGTTCATATTATTGTGGTTGTAGTGGATGATGAAGATGGTGATTTTATTGAATATTGCCTAGCTAATCCTAAAATAATCTCGCATTCTGTACAGAAATCAGCCTTGTCACTTGGAGAAGGTTGTTTATCCGTAGAAATAGAACATCAAGGACTTGTACATCGTAGTGCTCGTATTAAAGTGCGCGCATTTGATATATTGAGCAATCAAGAAGTTGAATTTAGGGCATCGGGTTATTTAGCCGTTGTTTTACAACATGAAATCGATCATTTAAATGGAGTTTTATTCTATGACCATATTAATTTATCCGATCCATGGAAAATAGAAGAAAATACAATGATTATCGAATCATAAGGAGTATTATGGAAAAAGAATTAAATATTGATCAAAAGACCTATAATCGGAATACAGACACCCTTGTCTATGCCTTAGGTGGTTTAGGTGAGGTTGGAAAGAATATGTATTGTTACGAACATCAAGAAGAAATAATTATTATTGATGCAGGCGTACGTTTTCCTGAGGAAAGTCTTTTAGGGGTTGATTATGTTATCCCAGATTACAGTTATCTTGTAAGAAATCAACATAAAGTTAAAGCATTAATTATTACACATGGACATGAAGATCACATTGGTGGTATTCCCTTTTTACTTAAAGCAATTAAAATACCACGTATTTACGCTCCTAGTTTCGCGGCTGCACTTATCAATCGTAAACTTGAAGAACGTAGAATGCGTGAATTACCTAAAATTGAAATTATTAATGAGAATTCTAAAGTAGAAACTGAACACTTTAGAGTTGGGTTTTATAACACAACCCATTCAATTCCTGACGCATTAGGCGTATTAATCAATACACCAAATGGAAGAATTGTTCATACAGGTGACTTTAAGTTTGACTTAACTCCTGTTGGCGCGAATGCGGATTATCAGAAAATGGCTTACATTGGACAGATTGGTGTAACTCTCTTGATGAGTGATTCCACGAACTCTTCGGTAAGTGGTTTCTCAATTAGTGAAAAGAAAGTAGCGCAAGCACTTTTAGATATTGCACGTAAGACTCAAGGTCGTTTAATCATGGCGACATTCGCATCAAACGTATATCGTGTACGTCAGATTATAGAGGCGGCTGTTGATACTGGACGTAAAGTTTGTGTATTTGGTCGTTCGATGGAGAATGTTGTTGTGGTTGGCCGTAAACATGGTCATATCCCTTATGGAGATGAACACTTCATTGAACCAAACATGTTAAATACAATACCTGCAAACAAAGTGCTAATTCTTGCGACTGGATCACAAGGTGAACCATTAGCTGCACTATCACGAATTGCGAATGGCACACATCGTTTCATCAAGATTATACCTGGGGATACAGTTGTCTTCTCAAGTAGTCCAATTCCAGGTAATGCACAAAGCGTTTCAGGTGTCGTAAATCGTTTAACCCGTGCTGGCGCAAATGTATTAACCAACTCATTACTTAACTCTTTACATACAACAGGACATGCGTCTCAAGAAGAACAAAAACTCATGTTACAGTTGATTAAACCTAAATACTTTATGCCAATTCATGGCGAGTATAAGATGTTAAAGGTACATTCCAAAACAGGTATGGAAACTGGTATTCCTAAAGAAAATATCTTTATCTGTGCAAATGGAGATGCGGTAGTACTTCGTGATGAAGAAGTCTTCTTATCTGATACACGTATTCAAAGTGATGATATTTATGTCGATGGAAATGATGCGTCTGGATTATCCACATCAGTCATTAAAGATCGTACAATTCTTGCGGATAATGGCATGGTGAGTGTTATTGTGACCATCGATTCTCGATACAATAAGATTCTCGTTCGTCCTAATATTGTTTCAAGAGGATTCGTATTCCTTAAAGAATCTCAAACTCTCTTAAAAGAAGCTGAAATGGTAGTTTATGAAGCTCTTAAGAAAAAAATGTTACAGAAGACTACGTTTGGTGAATTAAAAAATACCATTCGCGCTTCTCTTGAACCATTTTTATTCCAAAAGACAAGTCGTAATCCATTGGTTATTCCCGTTATCTTAAATCAAAAAGCAGCCATGGCTGCCTTGTCAAATAAATCTAAATAGTGCCTAGCACTATTTTTTTATTGGATAATCTCGATATTACCTAAGATACACGTAAAGTTAACATTTAAAGTCTTACTACTATTTGGATCTCCCATTGATTTATCAGTAATATCACCTAAAATTGGAGAACCTGACAAATTAATCCGTACACCACTTGGTAGTTTAACTAAGACACTTGAGAATACACTGTTAATTTCTATAGATGCACTATCATTCTTAAACTCAACTGCACTAAAATCAATTTCTGCAGACGCCATAACTGAATTAATTGAACTATACTCAAAACTTGTATTATTTACTTGTTCATTTACAGAATTCAAAAACGCATTATACTCTCTTTGATTCGATGTGTGTCTTGGTTTACTTGATGGTTCAATCGGTCTAATTTTTCTTGGACGACTAAACAATAAATTAAATCCGATAAGGATTAAAAGTACTGGCCAGAAATACATCATAATTTGTCTGAATGTCACAACGATGATATCCAACTCATTCAATAAATAAATTGTCCCTATTCCAATTAATAAAACAGAGAATATTTGAATTCTACGATCACGTACTAGATTATATAACCCAATTAAGATAAGTAAACTTGGCCATAAATATTTCATTAAACTTTCTACGGAAATGATATTTAGATTACTTAGGATAATTAATATCCCAACAGCGATTAATAAGGATGCGAATATTCGTCTCATAGTTCACCTCTTGTTAAGTCTTCATTATTATATTAGCTTAAATTTAGTATAATAGTACATATGAAAAACTTAATCCGCTCATTAATCTTATTATTCATCTTATCCTTATTAAGCATCTATATTATCTATATCGATAGCACAACTGGCGCATTAACACGTCTAACCGTTCAAAAAACTGAAATTATAAACAAATCAATTCCATCTAGTATGGATGGTTTAACATTCGTTTTTCTGTCAGATATTCATGCTTATACCTTAGATGAAGCGTACTATGAAGAAGTATTTACACGCATTAATGAACTAAAGCCTGACTTTATCTTCTTTGGTGGAGATTTGTTGGATAATATGTCATTAAGCGATGATCAAGTACTTAAGATGATTGATTGGTTAAACTCATTAGAAGCACCTCTTGGTAAATTCGCAGTAATGTCTGAACACGATTTTGAAAAAGAAGAAACAGTACGTGCAATTTATGCTCAGAGTAATATAGAAATTTTAGAGAATGAAGTAATTGATTTACATAATAAAACAATCGATTCGATTCAATTAATTGGTTTATCATCTCAATCCAATGATGTATTATCTTCGATAGAACAAGCTAAATATAATATTGTGTTAAGTTATGATCCAGCGATTTACAGTGATTGGAAGGACATGGATATTGAACTATTTCTAGGGGCTAAAACACATGGCGGGCAAGTTAATCTACCTATATATGGTTCATTGTTCAGTGAAGCTAAGGGAAATTATATAAGAGATATTTATAAGACGGATAAGAGTCAATTGTTTGTATCAAATGGAATTGGTGTATCTGATTTAAGAGCACGTTGGTTAAGTGATCCAACGATTTATTACTTTACGCTTTATAATAAATAACAATTAACGAGTATTTACTCTAGGTTAATCAATTATTTACCTAGAGTAAATTTTTGATTTAATTGATTTACTACAGGTTTTTTCCTAATTTACCTGTAGTAAATAGATTAAAATATAATTATTTTAAAGTTAGTATTTAAAAAACGAACCAATTGGTTCGTCTTTTTTTTATCCTACAACAACATTCAATAATTTATTTGGTACATAAATAACTTTACGTACTGTTTTACCCTCAAGTTGGGCTTGGATTAATTCAATCGCTTTATCTTGAATATCTTCTTGTTTAGCGTTGAACGGTACAACAAGTTTAGAGCGAATCTTACCATTGACTTGGATGACAAGTTCGACTTCATCTTCGATTAAGAACTTTTCATCATAACTTGGCCAAGGTTCAAAACTAATGCCCTCTTTGCCTGTCATCTCAGTCCATAATTCTTCACCGGTATGTGGCGCAAAGGTTGCGAACATTTGGATGAAACCTAATGCATATGGACGATAGATTGTCTCAGCTTTATAACATTCATTAATGAAAATCATCATTTGTGATACAGCCGTATTGAAGTTTAGAGTCGTAATATCATTCGTTACTTTCTTAACGGTATAATGGAATACTTTGTCCAACTGATGATTGTTTTCATCACTGAACTTGCCAACTTCTGTAAATAGTCTGATTACACGATCCAACCATTTACGTGTACCATCTAAGCCATTGTTTGACCATGGTAGAGCGGCTTCAAGTGGACCCATAAACATTTCATACACACGAAGTGAATCTGCGCCATGTGAAACTAAAATATCATCAGGGTTAATAACATTTCCACGTGATTTACTCATCTTCTCACCATTCTCACCTAGAATCATACCTTGATGGAATAGTTTTGCGAATGGTTCTTTTGTAGGAACTGCACCAATATCATACAATACCTTATGCCAGAAACGAGCATAGAGTAAATGTAATACGGCATGTTCAGCGCCACCAACGTATAAATCGACTGGTAACCAGTGTTCTAATAATTCAGGTGCTGCGATAGCTTCGGTATTTTTTGGATCTAGATAACGTAAGTAGTACCAACAACTGCCTGCCCATTGTGGCATTGTGTTAGTTTCACGTTTACCTTTAACTCCATCAATCTCAACATCCAACCAAGAACCTGCATTGGATAATGGACTTTCACCGGTTGTGGATGGTTTATAGTTATCGACTACAGGTAGTTCTAATGGTAATTCGCTAATATCAACGGTACGTTTTGTGCCATCTTCCATCAATACGATAGGAATCGGTTCTCCCCAATAACGTTGACGTGAAAACAACCAATCACGTAGTTTATACGTTACTTTCGCTTCACCACATTTATGTTCGACTAACCATGCGTTCATGGTTTTTAATCCATCTTCTTTATTTAGCCCATTTAAGAAGTCACTGTTAATGTGTTGACCATCACCTGTAAATGCCTCAACACTAACATCTCCGCCTTCTAAGACAGGAATGATATCAAGATTGAATTTCTTGGCAAACTCATAGTCACGTTCATCATGTGCTGGTACTGCCATAATTGCGCCTGTCCCATAACTCGCTAAGACATAGTCCGCAATCCAAATTGGAACTTTCTTATTATTTACAGGATTGATTGCGTAAGCCCCTGTAAATACACCAGTTTTATCTTTATTTAATTCAGTACGTTGTAAATCAGATTTAGTCGCACATGCCAATACATACGCATCGACTTCAGCTTTTTGTTCAGAAGATGTAATTTCACTTACAAATGGATGTTCAGGCGCTAATACACAATAGGTTGCGCCAAATAAGGTATCACTGCGGGTAGTGAATACAGTAAACTCACGATCATGTTGGTCAACTTTGAATACGACATTCGCCCCGACTGATTTACCAATCCAATTGATTTGCATCTCTTTAGTGCTTTGCGGCCATTCTACTAAATCAAGATCTTCTAATAAACGTTCTGCATATTCAGTAATGCGTAAAACCCATTGACGCATAGGGACACGATAGACTGGGAAGTTACCACGTTCTGATTTACCATCAATAACTTCTTCATTGGCTAAAACAGTCCCTAGATCAGGACACCAGTTAACTGGAATCTCATCGACATACGCTAAACCTTTATTGTAAAGTTGAATGAAAATCCATTGCGTCCATTTGTAATACTCTGGATCGGTTGTGGATAATTCTTTAGACCAATCATACGATAATCCTAATCCTTTAATTTGATTCTTAAAAGTTTCAATATTCTTCTTGGTAAAGTCTGCTGGATGATTACCAGTATTTAATGCGTATTGTTCAGCAGGCAAACCAAACGCATCCCATCCCATAGGATGAAGCACATTAAAGCCTTGCATACGTTTCATACGACAAATAATATCCGTCGCTGTGTAGCCTTCAGGATGCCCTACATGTAAACCACTACCACTTGGATAAGGAAACATATCGAGTACATACGCTTTTGGTTTTGTAAAATCCCATACATCTGTTTTAAAGGTTTCATTCTTTTCCCAGAATGCTTGCCACTTCTTCTCAATAATCTGATGATCTTTCATTTTTCCTCCTAAAATAAAAAAAGGTCCCATAAGGACGAGTCAACTCGCGGTACCACCTTGATTTATGCCTAAGCATACACTTAATCCGATAACGGGGGTCCGTAAAAGTTTTAGACTTTTATGCTCAAAACCGAGTTCAGAGATTGCCTTGTCTGTGTTTCATCCACCCACAGATTTCTACGTGCTAGCGCCATCTTACTACTGTTTATCTTCGCTTCTTTTAAAGTATAGCTAAACAGACTTTAAATTGCAAGTGACTGTGCTACAATACGAATATGAACTCATTTATCTATTCCTCTGACAACAAGCGTTACCATACCTTCAACTATGCTAGTCGCAAACGATATAACACTAAAGTATTTAAAGTAGGCTTAAATGCTGGATTTACCTGTCCGAATCGTGATGGTAAATGTGGCCATGGAGGTTGTTCCTTCTGTAATGATATTGGAAGTGGAGATTTCCAAGGGAATACTCAACTAAACTTAATGGAGCAGTTTGAAAAAGGCGTTAAAATCCAACAAAATAAATGGCCTGATGCGAAGGCAATCGCGTATTTTCAAGCCTTCACCAATACTTATGCACCTGTTGAACAATTGAAAGAACTCTATGATCCATTTATTCATCATCCAGATGTCATTGCACTTGCGATCGCAACCCGTGTTGATTGTTTAGATGAATCGATTATTCAATATCTTGATTCACTTACAGTGATAAAAGATGTATACCTTGAATTAGGTCTACAATCCATTCATGATAAAACCGCGAAAGATATGAATCGCGGTTATGATTATAGTCTATTTAAAGAAGTGTTTAAGCGATTAAAAAGTACGAATTTAAAATTAATTGTCCATGTGATGAATGGATATCCTACCGAAACTGTTGAACAAATGATTGAAACGGTAAAGGAAGTTGGACAATTACGTCCATATGGGATTAAAATACATATGTTAAATGTTTTAAAAAATTCTAATTTGGGGATGCGTTATTCAATTAAACCTTTTAAGCTACTTACATTAGAAGAATACATTGATTGTGTCATTACACAATTGCGATATATTCCAAAAGAAGTATCCATTCTACGCTTAACCGGTGATTACAGTCATGAAGATTTAATTGAACCCCAATGGATAAAAAACAAAATAATGGTTTTAAATGGGATTGATAAGAAGATGGCATTGATGAATGTTACACAGGGGGATTTATGCGAGTAACAAGCTTCATGCATCACTTTTTACTAAAACATTGTGATGCGGACTCAATTGTATGTGATTTAACCTTAGGAAATGGAAATGATGCGCTATTCTGTCTCCAACATTTTAAACACGTATATGCCTTTGATATTCAACCAATCTCAATCGTTCGATCTACCCTTAAATGTGAAGATTACCAAAATAAAAATTTCTATTGTTTAGATCATGCACAATTAGATAAAGTCCTTAATATTCAAGTTGATATCGTATTAATGAATAATGGATATCTACCAAACTCAGATACAAATATAATGACTGAACTTAATTCAAGTATTACCGCAATCGATAAAAGTTTAGAATTATTAAAAGTTAATGGTTATTTATGCATAACCTTATATCGCAAACATGAGGGTGGATTAATAGAATATCATGGTGTAATGGAATACTTAAACCAAAATAAAAAGCTTCAGATGATCCAAAGCTATACGTATGATAATGATGACTTAGCACCTGTTTTAACTATTTTCCAAAAGGTAAATGAACGCGCGTAAATCTCTACGTTGAACATACGCATCCACAAACGAATTGGCCTGTGATAATTTTCGAATTACTTCATCTGGATTTAACCATAATACTGAGTCAATCAGTATTTTTTCATCTTCTGTTCGATTTGTATTTTCATACACTTCATCTAAATCCGCATGAAAGAATACACTACATGTCATACGATGAATTGGATTTAAGCGATCAATGATTGCGCCAATCTCACGATAATTCTTCGCCTTCACACCAATCTCTTCTTCAACCTCACGAATCGCAGCTTCAAGAAACGTTTCCCCTTCTTCAACTCCGCCTCCGCATGTTTCCAAATGATTTCGAACGCCTAAAAAATCTTCTCCAATAATATGTAGAAAAGCATATTGCCCATTATGATTACGAACAAATACTCGTGATGTAAACCGTAAATGATCAATCGGTTCATTCTCCCAGAAGGAATCTTCATAATGCGCAATTAGTTTCATAGTTACCTTTTAAAGAAAAGACGTCCGAGGACGTCTTCTTTTGCTTGATTCATAATCGGGGGATTACTGGCCATTCGATGGGTGGGGGAAGTGAATGGACCAGAGAATCAAACAGTCGGGTTCTGAACCCATCTATATCTTACAAATTTATATGATATTTGTCAACAAAGATGATAAAGAAAAAAGACGTTTGGCGTCGTCTTTTTTCTTCACTTATTACTTAAAAGGGGAAAGGAATCTGTACGTATTTTTAAAGGGGGTTATTATGAAAGAGATCGTACAGGTAAGATATTATTTATCCTACATCTAAAATATACTATTCCAATGTGTCTACAGTGTGTCACTTATATGTGAAAATATGTGAAACTAATTCTTTTCTAGTTTCAAGAAATAGAATACTAAGGTTAATGGAATTACCATCATCGCAGCTAAAGCCATCAACGCAAAGTCAATGCCACCACGATTAATAAGGAATGTTGTAATTAATGGGATAATCGAAGCCCCGATTCCGTTATAAATCGACAAGGCAAATAATTGTCCTGAAGAACGTAAATGGGATGGTGATTCACGGAAGATAAGTTGTTTACTTGCGACCATTAAGATAGGAAACGTGACTGCCTGCATAAGCGCCACAATAATCATCCAAGTTGGACTTGGTGCGATTGAATACCCTACAAAACGTAAAGCGAACATAAATGTCGCAAATCCTAATAATTTAACTGGATTATATTTTTCGAGTAATTTTGCGCCTAAGAAGAGTAATGGTAATTCTACAACTGCTTGAGATGCGAATCTAAAGTATTTTTCAAATGGAGTAGCGTTTAAAGCCTCCATCTTCATCACAACTAATATGCCATCACTATTTGATAACATCATCCCAAACATAAGCACTAAAACGATTATCATATAACGTTTCGAGAAGAAAAGTTGTTTCATATCTTGGATACGTAATGGAGTAGAACGATGTTCTTTTACCGCATCCCCTAAACGTAGAGTTAAGAGTAATACAATTACCGCAATAATGGTATAGGTTAGACCAAGTGATCCAAACCCAAAATGTTCAAGAACTAATGTCACAAAATAACCACCGACAATCCACCCTACTGTACCCATGGCACGAACAGCACCATAATTACGTTGGATCGACGGATCAATTTCAAGAGCCCAAGAATCAAGCAAACCAGTCGCTAGATTCAAGAAACTTCCCATAACTGCCATTGTTAGGATGTGGAAGAAGAAAATATTTTCTGTAATTTGAAACATTAGGAACATTCCGATTGTTCCAATAATTAATGCCGCAATAAAGAATTTCTTTATCGTACGGTATTTATCACATAAAAACCCAAACACGAGTTGGTAAATAAACGCAACCGCCGCCTGGATTGAAAAGATGATATTCATATCCGCATTGGAATAACCAATACTTGTTAAGTATGGAATTCTTTGTGTAAAAGGTATGTATAATCCAACAAACATCATAAAAAAAACAAACATAATTTGGATCATTAACGCGTTTTTCTTGACCATTTCAAATTCTCCACCATTTCTAGTTCTATTATAACTGATATTTATTTGAGCTCAGTGAAAATTTGTGCCAATTTTACATCGTGTTCTTCTTCAAAAAGTTCGTTTTCTAAGTTCATACTGAAACAAATTCCCAATTTATAGGAATCGTGTTGACTCAAGTATTGGTCATAATAGCCTTTACCATACCCTAAACGATAATTACGTTGATTGTAGGCTAACATAGGGACAACCATTAACTCGATTGATTGATTCGTCTCATTACTAGTAATTGGTTCAAGAATACCCATTTTATTTAAAACACATTCGTTAAGATTCTGAATTTCAATAAAAATCATTTTATTCTTCACAATCTTAGGAACATAGACATGTTTATTTTGATTAAAACACCATTGGATAAACATTCGTGTGTCTACTTCGTTATGCATACTAATGTATACGCCAATATGGTTAAATGTTTTCGCAAACTCGGTAAGTTGATTAAAAATAAGTGTTGAAAAACGCATCTGTTCTTCAACACTTAGATTATTTCTTAATTTTAGATGTTTAACTCTTAAGCCAGACTTAAGCATTATCCAACCGAGCCTTCCATATCCAATTTCATTAATTGATTTAACTCTACCGCATATTCCATCGGTAATTCACGTGTGAATGGTTCTAAGAAGCCCATGACGATGGTTTCCAATGCCTGGCTCTTATTCAATCCACGACTCATTAAGTAGAAGAGTTGGTCTTCAGAAACGCGTGAGACGGTTGCCTCATGTTCAATGGTTGATAATGGATTGTATGAAATGTTGGTTGGTAAGGTATCTGAACGACTATTACCATCCATAAGAAGCGTATCACATTCAATTTTTGAACGAGCGTGAATTGCTTTTGCGCTATGTTGAACTAAACCACGATAGTTAACTTCACCACCATTACGCGCTACTGATTTTGAAATGATATTACTCGATGTATATGGAGCTAAATGAACCATCTTAGCACCTGCATCTTGAATTTGATTAATATGTGATGATACTGCGATTGAAATGGTCATACCACGCGCATATTCACCTGCCAAAATACATGCAGGATATTTCATTGTGACATGTGCACCGATATTACCATCAATCCATTCCATTACGCCATGATCCATAACTTTAGCTCGTTTTGTGACGAGGTTAAGTACATTCATAGACCAGTTTTGAATGGTTGTGTAACGACATTTCGCCTTCGGATGTACGTAGATTTCTACAACAGCCGCATGTAAACTATCTTTACTATACGTTGGGGCTGTACATCCTTCGACATAATGGACATCTGCACCTTCATCCACAATAATCAACGTACGTTCAAACTGACCCATTTGTTCAGTATTAATACGGAAATAGGATTGAAGTGGTTTATCCAACTTAACCCCCTTAGGGACATAGATAAACGAACCACCAGAGAATACCGCTGAATTTAATGACGCAAACTTATTATCTGAATAAGGTACAATTGTCCCAAAGAATGGTCTAAAAATATGTTCATATTTCTTAAACGCAGTATCAGGATCGGTAAAGATTACCCCTTTTGACTCTACTTCTTCAAGCATATTATGATAAACCATTTCTGATTCATACTGTGTCGCAACCCCAGATAAGAATTTCTTCTCAGCTTCAGGAATTCCTAATCGATTAAACGTATCTTTGATGGATTCAGGAACATCTTCCCATTTATTCATCATTCTTTCAGATGGTTTAATGTAATAGGTATATTCATCAAAATTCAACTCAGATAAATCAGCTCCCCAAGTTGGCATTTTCTTTTGTACAAATTGTTCATACGCTTTTAATCTA
>DASSDQ010000003.1:0-5051 GCA_035697025.1 Erysipelotrichaceae bacterium
GTTTAATGCATAAAGGGCTGGTTTTCTAAATCGAGTAAAGTTTTGAGATCCACGATTCAAGGCAAGATAGACTCTTGCTTTTGAGTAATGTATAAACTAAATATAACTGAAATTACTGAACAGATACGCTTAGCTCTTATATTTAAAGGCTATGTTTTTGAACTTATGAATGTTGATTTTCGAACATTGCAAATATACAATATTATTGAACATGTTCAAAATTTAAGTACAGAATATCCAAATTATGGAAATGTATTAATGTTTGATTTGAGAAAAGAGAACAAAATGAAAGTAACAATTTTGCTTGGAAGTGTGAGAAGCAATAGCAACACAGAGATAGTGGTTGATCAGTTTATTAAAGAGATCAATAAACAAAGTATTGAAACTCAAAAAATTATTATAAAAGATTTAAAAATTGAACATTGTAATGCATGTTGGACATGTCAAGATGTTTTTGAGCGACCAGGTTGCCCAAAAAATGATGATATGGACAAAATATATTCAAGTATACAAAAGTCGGACTGTATAATATTTGCTAGTCCAATTTATTCATGGTACTGTACACCTCCAATGAAAGCTGTAATGGATAGATTAGTTTATGGAATGAATAAGTATTATGGAAAAACAGAAGGCCCATGTTTATGGGAAGGTAAATTATTAGGATTGATAACGACTTGTGGCTATGATATTGAAGAAGGCGCTGGTATATATGAAGAAGGATTAAAACTCTATTCAAAGCACTCGAGATTGGAGTATATAGGAAAACTAGCAATACAAGACATTGAAGGAAAAGACCATTTTAAAAGCGTTGATACATACAAAAAAATTTGTAAATACACGAATCAAGTTGTTGAAAAGTTGCAAAGTATAAGCTAATAAGCACTTAAAATTGGAGGACAATTGAAGATGATGGACACATCATATTGTATTAAAAAACCGATTATGAGTAGTATTATTGCGGTTATTTTCTTTTTATTTGTCATTATTATTTCAGGAGCTGTATCATCAATTACAGGTTTAAGTAGCAAAATAACCCTTTTCATGGCGTTTTCAATTCTTGGAATGTTACTTGCTGTTTATATAAACAAAATAAAATATTGGCAATACTACGGATTTAGTTCATTAAAATATTTAAACACTAAAAACAAATTACTATTTGTGCCACTATTTATTATTGCTCTTCTTCCACTTACCGTTGGACTCTCTAATGATTTAAGAATATCTGACTATTTTTACATTGTTTTTTTTATGGCAATTGTTGCATTTACCGAAGAAATTATGTTTAGAGGTGTTGTGTTTAGATTGCTTCAAAGAAAGAGTAATTTAACTGCAGTATTGGGATCATGCCTTCTATTTTCGGTACCACATATGTTAAATTTATTGAATGGAAAAGATTTGATACAAACAATTACTCAAGTCATATTTGCATTGTTGATAGGATTAATTTCAGCGATTCTTATCGTTAAAACACAAAATATTCTACCACTGATTATGTTTCACTTTATCAATAACACAGTTAACTCAATTATAAGTACAAATGTAGATTTAGACTTGTCAATATTATTAAACTTTATTATTTTTGGATTTGGGTCTATGTATCTGTTATTTATTTATATATCAATGGGATTTAGTTTAAAGGGATGATTGAGATCGAAAGACCTATTCTATGAAGAAACTATTAGTTTTAATTTTAGCGATATTTTTGACCTTTGCAGTACCATATGGTGCTGCAAAATTTTTGTCTGAATTCATGATGAACTGGCTTCATGAAATATTTTTACTTTCACAAGAAAGTAGTTATTTTTTTGGTGCATTAATTCATCGACTAATTCAATTTCTTATCGCCATTTTACTTTTATTGTTTATTTTTAAGCAGAAAAAAATCGTCGCGTTATTTAAATTTGATACATTGAAGATAGATATGATTGAGTTTAAGTCTTTATTTATCCTATGGCCAATCTTGACAGTATTATTTTTGGTTATTGCGATTTTCGTTGTCGATGGATTTACTGAGTATCTGTCAGGACTATATGTATTTACTCCTGGATGGATACTAGTTCGCACTAGTAGAGATCTTTTCCTACTAGACGCAATATCAGAAGAAGTGTTTAATCGAGCATTCATGATTGGTTTTCTTTCAAAAGGATTTGGGAAACATCTTAAGATTGGGAAATTTAAACTATCTCATGCTGCGCTTTTATCAATCCCTTTGTTTGCATTGTCACATATTCAGGTAACACTGTATCCATTCAAGATAATCTCATATGACATTATTCAATTGATATTGTCGATTCTCACAGGATTTATATTTGCCTATTCTTATGAAAAGAGCAAAAGCTTAATTTTGCCGTTTTTGTTGCACGGCTATACCAATTTGGTCATTACCGTTAGTGCATATATGATTTTATTCTTTTTTTGAACTTTCATAGTCACCGCTACAATTAATTGTCGCATAGCACATATCATTTAATTCAATGTATATAATGTTCTCGTCGAGTAACTGGTACCGAATTACGATATTGTTGAAAGTTAGAGTATCATAACTTTCGTTATAAATATGTGAAAGTAATCGTAAAAACTGAACAACAACCAAAAAAACGCCTAAATATATACGATTATTTTTGAACTTAAACTTGTTGAATTAAATGTAATGCACATTTAAACTATATTTGAACATGTTCAATGTTTTCTGAATAGGAGAAATCTGGTGCAACAAACAAAATATGTAAAAGAATATATTTTGAAGACGACGGTTGGAATGCTTGAGAATGGATTTGATGCGGATGTCATAACCATAAGAAAAATTGCTCAGAAGGCTAATGTTTCTGTTGGTTTAATCAATTACCATTATGGATCAAAAGATGAACTATTACTTATGGCGACGAATCAAGTGATTGACCGAGTTGCTGTTTCAGAAAACGTACTCCTTATGGATATGAATTTGCCGCCTAAAGAAAGACTTAGAAAGTTTTTACTGGGCATAGCTGATATCGTAATTCGGCATGAGGCTTTTAGCAAAATCATGTTGCGTCAAGAAATTCTAAGTAACAGTTTTACGACGCCTAATCATATTTTGAACATCCTCAAAGAAATTCAGCCCATGGCAACCGAATCGTCTCTAAAATGGCTTTCGATTGTAGTAGTGGCTCCTTTGCAGTACATTTTCCTAAAGGAATCTGGTTTTAGGGCATATATGGAAACTGAGACTTTAGTGACACCAGAATTTATTGATAGACATTTGAGCGCTTTAGGTTTGTAACTAATTATTTATATCACCGCAACTGAGTGCGGAAGAATGGAGATTTTATGAAATTATTAACACTTATCGTGGCTATATTGGCCATTACTGGATTACTTTCCACTTTAATCTGTGGACTTTGGATGATGCAACAGACAAATGTTGCGCAAAGCAGTATCAACTTCCATGTAACGATCGGAATCGTTAGTGTGGTACTGAGTATATTGTCAATTCTGTTATTTCTAATAAAAAAATAGTATTATCAAAATTGTAGTTGTAACTATAATTGATAAAAGGAGAGTCTTTAATGAAAGAATTATTAAAACAAATCTTAGACAGCGACAAAAGACCATCGCTTTATGAATACACTGGAGAGTTATTTTGGAATGATCCACATATTTCAAAGCAAATGCTTAAAGCGCACCTAAATCCAAATCATGATGCTGCCAGTCGAAATCCGCAAGCAATCTTGAATACCGTCAACCATCTATTTGATCTTGGCATCCTTAAAAAGGGGATGCGTATACTAGATCTTGGATGCGGACCAGGTCTATACAGTGAGTTGATTCAAGCAAGAGGTGCACAAGTGGTTGGTCTCGATGGATCCAAAAACTCTATAGAGTATGCTATGGAAAGAAACGAACAGCTCGGGCTAGGGATTGAGTATTTGCATATGGATTTCTTTGATATGACTTTTGAAAATGAATTCGATGTCGTTTTACAAATATATGGTGAGCTCAATACATTTTCGCCACTTAGTAGAGATCGTTTATTAACATGTATTCATAGAGCATTAAAGGAAGATGGGCGATTTGTTTTCGATGTAACCACACGATCAAGTAGAGATTTAGCGTACACGAAACCAAGTTGGTATACTTCAGAATCTGGAATTTGGAGCAGTGAACCGCATTTAGTGTTAGAGCAAGCATATGATTATCCAGAAGTTTCTGCATGGGTTGATCAAATTATTGTGGTTGATACTAAGGGTTTTAAAATTTATAGAAATTGGTTCAATGATCACGATGTAACGTCAATTACAGAAGTAATGCAAAACAACGGATATCAGGTAGAGTATTGTTGGGGCGATTTAACAGGTGCTGAGTATACAGATTTGAGCAGTTGGATCGGTATTGTTGCAAAAAAAAGTTAAACTTATGATTTTGTAAAGGTGAATGATATGTTCGTGATATGGATTCTCATTCCATTGAAATAATAAGCGTTAGAGTACTTAATCCTTATCAAATTGGTTGGCTAATTGACAAGAAAGCACAAAAATAGAGTGACATAAAATATATAAAACTTTCAATGAAAGGAAGTTTAAAATGACGTATGATTTGTTTTCTAAAATATCTATAACCGATGAAGAAATTCAAACAATCCTAACTAATCATCATGTTTCGGTAACAAGTATTGAATTTTTTCAGCGAAATAATCGTGTGACAGATTTTATAATTAACAACAAATTTATTCTTAGATTTTCTCACAGTTTCTTGCCAGAAGAACTGAATTTAAATCGTGTTAAAAACTTTAAACACGTGCCTAGTGTTTATGTAAGTAATAATCTAATCCTATGCAATTGTAAATTATACTATCTACTGGTGGATTTTATTCCTGGTGATTCGTTATTCAATGAAATTCATCAAATGTCCGATTTACAGGTCTTAAACGTTGCAGAGGAAATTGCTGATTTTATAGGAACGCTTCAACAATTTGAGGATTCTGCTTATGATATTGGTTATTATATTGATACGATTCCCAGATTTACAGGGACATGGATGGAAGGTCATGAACAATATGTCCAACTATTACGTGA
>DASSDQ010000004.1:0-3379 GCA_035697025.1 Erysipelotrichaceae bacterium
GATGAACCAACAGGAAATCTTGATTCACATACATCGAATCAAATCATGGATCTATTAAAGAAAATATCATTAGATAATTTAGTTGTTGTCGTATCGCATGATCCAGAAGAAGCTGAGATTTATGCGGATCGTGTAATCAAGATAAAAGATGGAAGAATACTTCAGGACATGTGCTTACATGAAGATAAGAGTGAATCGCGAATCTTTGAATTAATTCATCCTAAATTGAGTTTCTTATCAAGTTGGAAATATGGCATTCATAGTTTATCCAATAAAAAAGGTCAACTATTGATAACTAATTTTATATTATCTATCTGTCTATTGTTCACATTACTCTTAGGCGCTTATTTATATTTCCTTACTTATTCATCTTCTGATTTTTATGTGTTATATGGCCAATCAAAAATAGTTTCAATGACACAAGATTTACAGGGTTATTTATCGTTTGACAATGCTAGAACACTATTTATTGGTATGTACATTGGATTAATAAGCATCCTATATGTGTTTCTATCCATGAGTATATCTCAACGTCGTAAACAGATTGGTATATTCAAAGCACTTGGTGCAAGCACAAATGATGTACTCCGTATCTTCGCTTGGGAAGGTTTGATTATTGGGATTGTGACATTTACATTATCAAGTATATTATCATATGCATATATTATTGATATCAATAAAAAATTCTTTGATGGAATCAAACTGTTTGAACTAAATCTTTTACAACTCAGTTTTAACTTTGGAATATTAATCACCATACCTATGGCTCTAACGATAGGTTTAACGTTGTATTCAATCAAAAAGAACAGTGTTATATCGATATTGAAAGAGAGTTAATATGATTGAACTATTAAACGTAAATAAAACATATACCAGTAAATCCAAGATACAAGTAAAAGCACTTGATCAAATTAACTTACAATTTAATTCCAAGGGATTAGTTTTCATACTAGGTAAAAGTGGAAGTGGTAAAACAAGCTTGTTAAACATCATAGGCGGTTTAGATTCAGCGAACTCCAGTAAAATACTAATCAATGGACAAGAATTAAAACGCTTTGATGAAAATACATGTGCTCAATATCGTAATTCGTATATTGGGTTTGTTTTTCAAGAATATAATTTAATGAATAATTTAAATGTATATGACAATATTGCCCTTGCGTTACGTCTTCAAAAACGTGAAGTTACGGATGAAATCATACATAAAGTATTAGAAGATGTGGAACTAACGGGGTTAGAAAAAAGACAATTAGATGAGTTGTCAGGTGGGCAGAAACAACGTGTTGCGATTGCACGAGCACTTGTAAAAGATCCAGTTATATTATTAGCGGATGAACCAACAGGAAATCTTGATAGTGAAACATCAATCCAAATATTCGAGTTATTCAAGAAACTAAGCTTAAAAAAATGTGTCATTGTGGTAAGCCATGATGCGGAATACGCACATCAATATGCAGATCGAATCATTGAGTTATCGGATGGACATGTGATACGCGATTCAAATACGATTATTAATGATGAGAAGGTAGAAATTCCGACAAAGAGAAAAGCTAAATTGCCATTATCTCTCGTTTGGAATATGAGTTTTGGGAATATCGTAAAAAATAAACTTAGATTGCTTGTGACTTGTGTCATTGTGTCATTTCTTGTGGCAGTTCTCTCATCCGTCTATACTTCGCTTTATGTTAGTGACGATGTGACAGAAGATCTTATGCGTTTAAGCAATCAAGATCACTTGATAGTGATAGAACCAATTTCTGATAAATCAATTAATATTTCAAATCCAAACATTAGTGTAGATTTAAAGCGTAAACTAACATCTGATGTATTAATAGATATAAAAGAAATCGCATTAAAATATGACTCAGTCCTATATCCCAAGACTTTAATAAAAGTTGGAGATGATTGGATAAAAGTTAAACAGTTAGATGTTAATTGGTCAGAATCAAGTTTACTTGAATCAACATTAATCCCTAAACCGAATGATGAGTTATTCGAGACAATTCAGGAATCATACATAAACTTTACATCTGTTCAAGAAACAAGTCCTTTGTTAGAAAATGTTATGGGCCATGCACCAATGAATCGTTATGAAGTGGTGATATCAAATTATATGGCTGAGTTACTTTTAACATATAAACATACGGATTTGGACACCATCGAAGACTTGATTAATCAAGAGAGTTGGATAAGTTTCTCGGACAAACTACGTCTAAAAATTGTAGGTATTGCGATGAATGAGACGCCATTGTTAAGGTCAGATACAACCATCCTTCAATCAAGCTTTACTAATTTATATGTTCATTCAAGTTTCTTGCGAACCAATCCATATCCAACAACGCAGATTAGTTATGGGATAAAAATGAGTGAATCGACGAATATTAAAGAGCTTATTAATGAACTAAAAACCATCGGTACATTCACAATCTTGCCTCGATATACAGATACTTTAAATCGTTATACACGTTATGAGCTTACGATTATTATGGGATTACTTGTCCCATTAATTGGTTACTTTATGTTAATTTTCCTTGGGAACTATATCGCATCAAGTATTCTATTTCGAAAGAAACAGATTGGGATATTACGTGCATTAGGATGCCAAGTTTCAGAAATCCAAAAAATCTTCTTAATAGAGGCATTATTTATTGGGCTATTTATAATGAGTTTAGTTTTAGTTATGGTTCCATTTATGCTTGATATCTTAAACTTCGCTTTCATGGTTCATTTCTTCGATACTTATATCTCATTCTTCCATTATCCTATCTTCTTCTTAGGTGTTGGTCACTTTATCGAAGTGTTTACATTAATCATTCTGGTATTTACAGTTCTTATTATTGTATTAACACATCATATTAATTTACTCGATCCAGTTGATGTCATAAGTGGACGATAAAAAAATCCTTTTCAGGATTTAATTATCATTTTCATTTAAACAACCGTATATATAATGATCTTCCCATTGTCCATTAATATGGACATTTTTTCTTAATAATCCTTCGCGTATGAATCCACAACGTTCTAGTACTTTCCAAGATGAAACATTACTTGGCATAACGCCAGCTTCTAATCGATGAAGTTTTAATTCTTCAAATGAATGCTTTATCAATAATTCCAACGCTTCACTCATATACCCTTGATGCGTTTGTTCATGACTTAATGAATATCCTACATATGAAGTTTTAAGAGACCATAGAATATCATTTAATGCGATCATTCCTATCAAAGTATGATTTGAATTAAGAAAAATCCCAAAACGAAATCCAGATTTACTCACGACCTCTTTTTTGTAGTTTTCAATGTTTTTTCGAATATTCTCTAACGTGTAATAATTATCATTACGTGTAAAAGAAGTTGGTTTAAAAAAATCACGATTCTT
>DASSDQ010000005.1:0-3326 GCA_035697025.1 Erysipelotrichaceae bacterium
CAGTAATAAATTGAATTTGAATTGAAAGATTCGTAGCACCCAAAGCTTTACGTGTACCAATTTCTTTCGTTCGCTCAGTTATTGAAACCAACATTATATTCATGACACCAATCCCACCAACAAGTAGAGCTAATGCTGCAATTGCACTTATAGCTAACTCAAGTGTGTTAAGTAAAGAACTCATTGTGTCCGCTAAGCTTTCTAAACTACTAGCACTAATCTCGTATTTTTGATTATTAGAGTAATAATTATTCATAAACGTATTTACTGTTTTTGCGAACATCGTAGAATCTACACCACTTTCAGTAACAATCGTAATAGATTGGTAAGAATTATTACTAGTCATTGTATTCGCAGTATTTAATGGAATATAAAAGTTACTTGATACATCTTTCTCACTTGTAGTAGATCCAACAAGTGAACTTTCTACATATTCATAAACTCCAATAATTGTGAAACTTGTTATTCGATTATTAACTAATACATCTACAGAACTGCCAACAACGTTTCCTTGTAAATTGAGATTTGAAACATAATTACTCGAAACTAATGCTAACTTTCGATCATTAGTATAATCCGTGTTTGAGAAAACACGACCTTCAACTAACGTAAGATCATTCGTTTGAATATAACCTTCATTCACACCTAATAAACTTAAATTGGCATAATACTCACCATTTATTGATTTACCAGAACCTACTGATTCAGTAATATTGACCGCTAAAATACTTTCATCATATTCATTTATTAACGCATCAACCATATACATTTGAATTTCATCACTAGAATTCAGTTCTGATATGCCACTTGTGACAGAAAATGGATTTCTTCTTTGATTTGAAGAATCACTATCTTTTTCTCTAACAGAAACAGTTATGTTATTTGCACCTAAAGTTTGTAGTTCAGAGCTCATATATCCTTGAAATGAATTACCTATCGTAAATATTGCGATAACTGATCCAATCCCAATAATGATACCTAACATCGTCAAAAGTGAACGCATTTTATTTAGCAATAATCCTGAGATGGATAACTCAATATTTTCAATGAAATTCATCGTTTATCCTTCCCTTCTTTTATACTAATAACTAATCCATCACGAATTGTAATTATTAAATCTGCTTCTTCAGCTAATTCATTACTATGTGTTATTAATACAATCGTTTTGCCATTCTCTTTATGAAGTTGATGAAAAATATCCATAACTTTTCTACCTGTTTTAGAATCCAATGAACCTGTAGGCTCATCCGCAAGAATAATTGCAGGATTATTTGCCATCGCTCTAGCTATCGCAATTCGCTGTTTCTCACCACCTGAAAGTTCATTCGGTAAATGATGTGCTCGATCAACCATTCCAACAATTGTAAGTAATTCAAGTGCTCGTTTTGTTCTATCCTTCTTATTCATACCTGCATATGCCATTGGTAATTCCACATTCTTTATAGCGGATAAGCGTGGAATTAAATTAAAATTCTGAAATACGAATCCGATCTTTTCATTTCGAATTTTTGATAATGCAAGATCTTCAGTGTTTTGAATATTCGTATCATCAAGAATATACGTTCCTACTGTAGGTCGATCTAAGGCTCCAATAATATTCATTAGAGTTGATTTACCTGAACCTGAGTATCCAACAATAGCCACAAATTGGCCTTCATTTATCTCAAGATCAATACCATGTAGGATTTCTAATTCATTGGGTTTCCCTATGTAGTAACTTTTTCGAATATCTTTTAATTGGATGACAGATTGATTGGTCATTCTGCACCTCCAAATGGTCCAGGATTGATATTACTTGTTTCTACCTCAACATATTTATTTAGTGGATCATTTAATATTTCTAAACCTTCGCTAAGATCATTCGATTTAATTTCAACATAGAAATCTGTTTCCATCCCTAGTTCGACTTCGATTTCATTTTTTTGTTTATCAAACTCCTTTGTGGAATCATACGCAACAACATAAAATTTTCCTTCTTTTTCGACAATGGCGTCTTGCGACACTACGAATACATCGTCTTTTCTATCAATTACAACGCGGATTGTAGCTTCCATCCCAAACCTTAGATTTGATGTATCTCCATCAAGTTTAACGCTTAAATCATAATCACCATTCGTGTTTGTTATAGGGGAAACAACCGAAATCTTACCGTTATAATCGCCATCTACGTCATTCAAATTAACCGTCACATCTAATCCTTTTGTTAGTTTGATTACATCATAACCAGGAATACTTGCTTTAACTACAATTGCATTTATATCTTGGACTACAATAACAACTCCATTTGAAATGTTCCCAACACTTCCATTTATGTTTGTAACAATTCCATCTATCGGTGATATAAGAGATGCATCCATCCTCTTTTGTTTTAAATCATCTAACTGTGTTTTGGTGTTAGTCGTTGTGTCATTTAAGCGAACGTTATCATATTCAGCTTGAGCAGCTTGAACTTTCGCATCCCAATTTATCGCATCATCATATACATATTGCCACTCAGCACTACCCTCAGAATATGCGCCAGCATAACGACGTTTTTCGGAATCTAGTTTCTCATATGCAGTCTCTACTTTCATATCATAGAGTGTCTTAGCATTGTCATATGAGTATTGAGCTACAGTAATATCTTTGTTCAATTCTTTAGTATCAAACTGAGCGAGTATGTCACCTTTTTTAACTAAATCTCCAACTTGCACATTTAATTTTGTCACAACGGTATTTGTTGAAGACGATAAATTTATCACTTGTTCACTCGCAATATTGCCACTAGCTGAAACAGTATTCTCTAAAGTTCTTTTAACTAAAGTTGTAGTACTTAAGTTTTCCGCTTGAACAACCCTATTTGTTGATTGGTTTGTAAAATAGAATAAACCAACTAAAACAACCATTGTACCAATTAAGATTTTATAGATATTCTTTATTTTTTTATTAGTCATGATTAAATCCTCCTTATCATGTAAGTCAATAATAGGAAATGATTATGAACTAAATGTTAACGAATAAAAAAACATTTCAAATTTAATTGAAATGTTTAAGGTAATTTTACAGTGAAGATTGTTTTCGTATTCAATTCACTCTGTACGCTAATTTCTCCACCTAATTTTTCTAATATTGTTTTAACAATTACTAATCCTAAGCCATGCCCCTCTGATGATCGTGATGTATCAACCTGATAGAATCGTTCGAAAATACGATCAATATCTTTTTCTTTTATTCCTATACCAAAATCTATAATTTCAACTATTGATTTACTATTTTCATAATAAGCATTTATTACAATTTTTGAATTATTATCAGAAAATTTAATTGCATTCGAAATAAGATTGATC
>DASSDQ010000006.1:0-15563 GCA_035697025.1 Erysipelotrichaceae bacterium
AATCTTTAGGTTATAAAGAATTTACTCGTATCGATCATTTTACCTTCTCACAAGGAAGATGGTGTGCGGATATTCGTTTAGAGAAGTATCTTTAAATAAGCTTATTTGATAAGATAAATTAAAGAGTTTGGGGGAACTTTATGACAAATAATCTAAATAAAGCAAGATTAGTACTTATTTTCCCATTTATCTCAATAAGTATTATTCTTATGCATGTTTGGATAATACAAAGAGTTCTTAGATTTGGTAATGATACATTAATTTCAAGCTATTCTTTATTTAATAGTTCGATGATTATTAGCTTTATAGGTCATATATTTTTGTCGATTTGTGGATTTGTACTATATGGAAGTATAAGAGATAAAGATTTTATGAGTTATAAATTTATACTAAGTACTTTTGTAATAATTTTTATTCTTTTTGTGATACTCGCATGGATATATTTTTCATCATTAATTTCTAACGAGGTTTGGAGGTAATAATGAAGTCTTTTACAACAAATAGCGTTATTTATCGCAAAGCAAATATAGATGACGCACACAGTATCGTAAATATAAGTTTAGAAATCTGGAGAACAACTTACAAAGGATTAGTAAGTGAAAAAGTTATTGAAGCACGTTTTGAAACATTAAATAATCGTATTGAAAAAACGATTGATTTTATTAAAAGTAATAATGGTTATATAGTTGCTGAAATTGATCATACTATAGTAGGATACGTACACTATCTTAAGTCTGAAGATGATAAGTTTCTAGAGTATGGGCAAATTAAAGCATTATACATTAAAGACATTAATCAAAGAAATGGAATTGGAGAAATACTATTTGAAAATGCATTGAATGAACTAAAATTGATGGGGTTTAAAGGAGTTGTGATTGATTGTCTGGTTGGGAATTCCGCAAATGAGTTCTATTTAAAAATGGGAACTCATATCGATTCAATCAAAGAAGAAAACTTTATGAATGAGATATTGATTGAGAATGTTCATATCATGAATTTGTAAACTTAATTATAAGAAATAGCTATAATATAGATAACTAGTTAGGGGGATTCCAATGACTAAACAATCATCACAAATGATACCAGTCAAAGATAAGATTGGTTATGGAATTGGTAACTTAAGTGTTGGAATCGCAATGCAAGTTGTTGGGACCTATCTTGTTTTCTTTTCAACTGTTATTTTAGGTATTCCTGGATATCTAGTTGGGATTGCTGTTAGTATCAGTATATTTTGGGATGCAATTACGGATCCATTGATGGGATATTTTTCTGATATTACGAAATCTAAACGTTTTGGAAGACGGCATTTATACTTAATTATTGGTTCAATTGGTGTTTCGTTAAGTATATTCTTTATGTGGACAATTCCATCTACTTTAGCAACAAATCTTAAATATTTCTTGTTGTTTATTGATATTATTCTGTTTAAAACTTTTATAACTATTTATGTAACACCTTATACTGCATTAGGTTCTGAGTTATCCAATGATTATAACGAACGAACATCAATACAAAGTATAAAAACGATATTCTTCTTATTTGGTTTAGCATTTGTCTCTGTAGCAGGTTTATATCTATTCTTCCAACCAACAGTTGAATTTCCACATGGTCAGTTAAATCCTCAATCATATCGAAACATAGGGATTATGTCTGCCATTATTGTTTTAGGATCTTCATTTGTTTGTTATGTATCTACCAAGAAATACATTCATCAACTTAATCGTTTTCAATTAACTAACAATCAAGGAAATAAACTAGATATCCTTAAACAATCATTAATAAGTACCTTTCAAAATAAAGCATTTATTTCAGTAGCTTTATGTTATATGTTCAATAACTTAGCTTCCGCATTCCTAAGTAATATTGGATTACACGTATTTACATATACGTTTATTTTAACCAGCCAACAAATTGCGATTATATTAGGCGTACAGTTCTCGATGAGTATATTATCACAACCATTCTGGATGTGGTTTGCACGTAAATATGATAAAAAACCAGCGATGAATCTAGGGTTATTATTAAGCTTAATTGCAGGAATCATATTTATTCTGCTTGTTCTGTTTAAGAATTCTATTGTTTCTCAACCTCTATATTTCTTCCCTTATGCAATCATCGCTGGATTTGGAACAGGAGCTTTATTCACTATTCCACTCTCAATGGTAGCGGACACAATAGATTATGATGAATTAAAAAGAGGGTATCGTTTTGAAGGATTCTATTTTGGAAGTTTAACTTTATACTACAAATTATCTCAAGCCATTGCGATTTTCTTTATTGGCGTATTACTTGATTTAATAAAATTTGATTCTTCGCTCGTTAAACAAACAGAATTTACACTGATTAGTTTAGGACTGATTTTAGCTTTTGGCACAATAATAAGTTTCGTATTATCGTATTTTAGTTTAAGATTATATCCATTAAATGAAGAGAAAATTAAACAAATACAAATAAATATAAAGGAACTAAATATTAAATAAGAGTGTTCTTATAGAAAAATAAATATAGTATAATAAAATTCGTAAAATACGGGGGATTTATGGAACAGAAATATTGTAGTAATTGTGGTACAGAGTTGAGAGTTGGTTCAGTTTATTGTTCAAATTGCGGAATAAATGTAGAACAACCAATTTATACCAAGAATCGTAGTCCAAAAGGTATATTTGATTATTATAAAGACGCATTAAGTAAATATGCAGTATTTAGTGGAAGAGCATCATTATATGAGTATTGGTACTATTTTTTAGGGAATATGATTATTAGTTTTGTAGGAACGATTGTTTTAGGTATTATATGTGTATTACTTTATGTAATGACACAAAATACTGTCATACCTATTATAATTTATCTCTTAGTTCTAGGTTGTTATTTTCTTTATATTATAATTCCAAGTCTTTCAATCGCAATTCGTCGTTTACATGATCAAAATAAATCAGGGGCTTGGTATTTAATCATATTAATTCCATATCTTGGTGCGATAATAATCTTTATTTTTATGTGCTTAAGAGGTACACCAGGATATAATCAATATGGAAATCCTAGTGAGTGATTTACAGCTTATTGTCTTGACTTATTAAGTGAAAGGATTTAAAGTATAAACAACAATAAAATATCCTTTAAATTCGTACAGAGAGACGACTAAGGAGATTAATATGGTCATGCCATTATTTTTAATCAAACTTGAACACCTCGGTACTATCTGAGGTTTTTTTATCGGAGGGAACATGAACCAAAAAGTTGTATTAGATGAAGAAACAATTAAACGATCTTTAACACGCATTACATTTGAGATGATTGAACAACATAAATCATTGAAAGATGTAGTGTTAGTAGGAATAAAGACAAGAGGTATTACAATCGCATATCGAATTGCGGAACGAATGAAAGCATTAGAATCATTTGATATTCCTGTTGGAGAACTCGATATTACGTATTTTAGAGATGATATCGTTCGTGATCCAAGTATCGAAAAACCAACTTTACCTTTCTCAATAGTCGATAAACAAGTGATTTTAGTTGATGATGTATTGTATACAGGTAGAACTATCCGTGCAGCGTTAGACGCTATTATGAGTTTAGGACGTGCTAAAAGTATCGCATTAGCTGTATTAATAGATCGTGGTCATCGAGAATTACCAATAAGACCTGATTATATTGGAAAGAATATTCCAACATCAAGTGATGAGAATATTCAAGTAGAGTTGAAAGAAAATGATGGATTAGATCGGGTAAGTATTATTAAAGAAAACTGATTAAACGACTTTAAACAAGTACGAGATACTTGTAAGCGTGAAACAGTTCCAAGTGTTATCCTTTGGAAGGACCTTCTACGTATTGCGAGTATCTTACGCAATGCGTTTTTTATTAGGAGGAAACATGGAACCCATTAAACTAAAACATTTATTATCAGTAGAAGATTTGAGCATTGATGAAGTATTAGGATTAATCAATCGAGCAAATGAATTTAAACATAATCATTTAATCATTAACCTTAAACGACCTGTCTATACTTCGAATTTATTCTTCGAAAATTCAACCCGTACACATAGAAGTTTTGAAATGGCTGAACGTAAACTTAATATGGAAGTTATTCAGTTTGATGCGTCCACAAGTTCATTGAACAAAGGTGAAACGTTATACGATACGGTATTAACCATGTGTGCAATTGGCATTGATATAGCTGTAATTCGTCATTCACAAGAAGAGTATTACAGAGAACTTATCAATCAGAATGGAATAACATGTTCAATCATTAATGGTGGAGATGGAAGAGGTCAACATCCTACGCAATGTCTACTTGATTTAATGACGATTCAAAACGAATTTAAACACTTTGATGGATTGAATATCGCAATTGTAGGTGATATACGAAATTCACGTGTTGCACGTTCAAATGCGATATTGCTTAATCGACTTGGCGCAAATATAAGTTTCTGTGGTCCTGAGATTTGGTACGATGAATCATTTAATCAATATGGAAAGCGTGAAAATCTTGATGAAATTCTAAATGGAATTGATGTAGTGATGTTACTTCGTGTCCAACATGAGCGCCATGATAATCATGATTCATTTAGAAAAGAAACGTATCACACTAATTATGGTTTAACACTTCATCGCTATAATCAGTTAAAACCGGATTGTATCATAATGCATCCAGCACCTGTTAATCGAGATTCTGAACTAGCTAGTGAATGTGTTGAAGCAGCACAATCAAGAATTGTGGAACAAATGCGAAATGGTGTATTTATGCGTATGGCGGTTCTTGAGGCGATTTGTGCTTATCGAGGATTACTCGTATGAAGCTAATACTTAGAAACGGATATACGATATTAAATGGCGAAAGGTTAAAACGCGATATTATTATCGAAAATGGAATTATTACATCGTATGAGTTACCTGAAATACTAACTAATAATGATATAGAAATTGATCTAAATGGGAAACTTATAACTCCAGGTTTAGTCGATTTACATGTCCATTTACGCGAACCGGGATTTACACACAAAGAAACAATTCTAACAGGAACACAAGCCGCAGCTCGTGGTGGATTTACAACTATTTGTGTAATGCCAAACACAAAACCTGTACCAGAAACACCTGAATTAATCTATGATTTCTATCAGAAATGTAAGACGGATGCACAAGTAAATGTATTTACGTATGCACCAATTACCTTAAGCTTAGTAAGCAATGAATTGAGTGATCAGAAGAGTTTGTTAGAAGCTGGCGCAATCGCATTCACAAACGATGGTGTTGGTGTTCAAGATGCGAATACGATGTTTGAAGCTATGAAATTTGCAAGTTTAAATAATGCGATTATTGCGGCTCATGCGGAAGATGATAGTTTAAAAGGCAATGGCGTTCTTCATCAAGGTAAAGTAGCATCTACATTAAACATTCCAGGTATTCCATCCGTATCAGAATCAACACAAGTTGCACGAGATGTATTGTTGGCAGAAGCTGCGAATGCTCGATACCATGTATGTCATGTATCTGCGAAAGAAACAGTACGAGTTATAAGAGAAGCGAAAAAGGCGGGAATAAAAGTAAGCGCAGAAGTAACCCCACATCATTTGTTGTTAAGTGAGGATGATATTAAAGAGCTAAATACGAACTATAAAATGAATCCACCATTACGAAGTAAAGAAGATCAAGAAGCACTCATTGAAGGATTGTTGGATGGGACCCTTGATTGTATCGCAACCGATCATGCACCTCATCATGAGGATGAAAAAAAGCTTGGTATGTTGAAAGCCCCATTTGGAATCATTGGACTTGAATACGCGTTTGCCTTACTCTATACAAAATTAGTGAAAACAGGCGTAATAAACTTAAATCAATTGATTGAATGGATGACAATCAAACCAAGTCAGTGTTTTAAACTCGATTGTGGAAGTTTAGACATTGGTAAGAAAGCTGATATTTCAGTATTTGATTTAGAGACTAAAGTTGAGATTTCAAATCAATTTGTATCTAAATCAAGTAATTCACCATTCATAGGTCAATCTGTTTATGGAGATTGTGTTTTGACACTTGTTAATGGTGAAATCAAATGGAGGAAAATGTAATGGAGAGATATCTGATATTAGAAGATGGGACAGTCTTTAAAGGCAAAGGATTTGGACATTCCGAAATGTGTGTTGGTGAACTCGTGTTTACAACAGGAATGACGGGATATCAAGAATCCATTACCGATCAATCATACAATGGTCAAATTATTACATTTACCTATCCTTTAATCGGGAATACTGGAATTAATCGGGATGATAATGAATCGATATCTCCTACCTGTAAAGGGATTGTGGTTAAAGAATATGCACGAGTACCATCTAATTGGAGGAGTGCACAAGATATTGATAGTTTTCTTAAAAGTAGAAAGATCGTTGGAATTGCTGGTATCGATACGCGTGCATTGACACGTAAATTAAGAGAAAAAGGGACGATTAAAGCGTGTATTGTCGATATCGGTTGTGATGTAAATGATGTTTTAATAACATTACAAAACACAGTTTTACCAATAAATAATGTAGAACAAGTTTCTACCAAAACAGCTTATCCAAACCCTGGAACAGGAAGACGAGTTGTCGTTATAGATTTTGGATTAAAGCATAGTATCCTTAGAGAATTAAGTTTACGTCAATGTGATTGTACAGTATTACCACATACCGCAACTTCAAAGGACGTATTAGATCAACATCCAGATGGTGTAATGTTAACGAATGGTCCTGGAGATCCAAAAGATGTACCGCATGCGATCCGAATGATACATGAATTAATGGGACAAGTTCCAATCTTTGGGATATGTTTAGGTCATCAACTTCTCGCACTAGCGAATGATGCGGATACATTTAAATTAAAATATGGACATCGAGGATTCAATCATCCAGTACTTGAGGTTGCGACAGGTAAAATCAACTTTACTTCACAAAACCATGGATATACGGTTGATCCAAATAGTGTTGATAAAGCAAAATTATTTATCACACATACGGAATTAAACGATGGGACAGTAGAGGGTATTCGACATCGTAAACATCCGGCATTTAGTGTGCAATTTCATCCAGATGCGACCCCAGGCCCTCATGATGGCGTCCATATTTTCGATGAGTTTATGGAAATGATGGATACATTTAAGGAGAAAAAACATGCCTAAACGCACAGATATACATCGCATACTTGTCATTGGTTCAGGGCCAATTATCATCGGACAAGCGGCTGAGTTTGATTATGCTGGGACTCAAGCATGTTTATCTTTGCGTGAAGAAGGATATGAAGTTGTTTTAGTTAATTCAAATCCAGCAACAATCATGACAGATAAAGAAATGGCAGATCGAGTTTATATTGAACCATTAACACTCGAATTTATGTCACGAATCTTACGAAAAGAGAGACCTGACGCAATACTCGCAACCCTTGGTGGTCAAACAGGATTGAATATGGCACTTGAACTTGCGGAGTCAGGAATACTTGATGAGTTAAAAATCGAATTATTAGGGACGAAACTTAAGGCAATCAAAGAAGCGGAAGATCGGGAATTATTCAAATCACTAATGTTAAAAATTAATGAACCTGTACCAGAAAGTGCTATTGTACATACAATTCATGAAGCACTTGAGTTTGCGAATAAAATTGGATATCCCGTTATTGTTAGACCAGCTTATACCTTAGGTGGAACGGGTGGAGGAATTTGCGAAACAAGTGAAATCTTAGAAACGATTGTTGAAAATGGATTAAAAATATCACCCGTACATCAATGTTTAATCGAAGTTAGTATTGCAGGATATAAAGAAATAGAATATGAAGTAATGCGTGATAAAGCAGATAATGCGATTGTGGTATGTAACATGGAGAACTTTGATCCCGTTGGAATCCATACAGGTGATTCAATTGTATTTGCGCCAAGTCAAACACTAACAGATGTAGAATACCAACTTCTTCGTGATGCTTCATTAAAGATTATTCGCTCACTTAAGATTGAAGGTGGATGTAATGTTCAATTAGCACTCGACCCAAACAGTTACAACTATTATGTAATTGAAGTTAATCCTCGTGTATCTCGTTCATCAGCACTTGCTTCTAAAGCAACTGGATATCCAATAGCGAAGATAGCCGCAAAGATAGCAGTTGGTTTAACTCTCGATGAAATTAAGAATCCAGTAACACTTACTACATTTGCTCAATTTGAACCTACACTTGATTATGTTGTCGCAAAGATTCCAAGATGGCCATTTGATAAATTCTCGAATGGTGATCGTCGCTTAGGGACACAAATGAAAGCAACTGGCGAAGTTATGGCAATGGGCCGAACGTTAGAAGAAGCATTTTTAAAAGCGGTTCGATCACTTGAAATTGGTGCGTATCATATTCAAATTGATGAGACTAAACATTGTTCAAATGAAACCCTTGCCTTTAAACTCATTAAAGCTGAAGATGATCGTTTGTTTTATATTGCTGAAGCTTTAAGACGTGGATATTCTATCGAAGAGATTCATGCGATTACTAAAATTGATTTATTTTTTCTTGATAAATTAGCACACATCATTGAGTTAGAGAATGAAGCTAAACTTAATATTAATAATGTTGATTTATTGAATGAATTAAAACGATATGGATTTTCTGATCGTATGATTGCGCAATGTTGGGAAACGACATCACAAACGATTCGAGAATTACGATTAAGTAATAAGATTTTACCCGTATATAAAATGGTCGATACATGTGCTGCAGAATTTAATTCAGAAACGCCGTATTTCTATTCTACCTATGAGTACGAAAATGAAAGCATCGTAAGTAATAAACCATCGGTACTTGTTTTAGGATCGGGTCCAATTCGTATCGGTCAGGGGATAGAATTTGATTATGCGACCGTACATTGTGTAAAGGCAATCCAAAAAGCAGGATATGAAGCAATAATCATAAACTCAAATCCTGAAACGGTTTCAACTGATTTTTCGATTGCGGATAAATTATACTTTGAACCACTTACATTAGAAGATGTCTTAAATGTAATCGATTTAGAGAATCCAATCGGTGTCATTGTTCAATTTGGAGGACAGACTGCGATAAATCTAGCTGAACCACTTGATAATTTAGGTATTAAAATACTAGGAACATCAGTTGCCGATTTAGATGTTGCGGAAGATCGAAAACTATTCGAGAAAGCACTTCAAACATTAAATATCGATCAGCCTCTCGGTGCAGCCGTAACAACCACCAATGAAGCAGTCATCGTCGCGAATCGAATTGGTTATCCAGTCTTAGTTCGTCCAAGTTATGTCATTGGAGGACAAGCAATGGAGATTGTTGAGAATCAAATAAATCTTGAGCATTACATGATAAATGCGGTTCTAGCTTCCCCAAATCGACCAATACTAATCGATCGCTATTTACAAGGAAAAGAATGTGAAGTAGATGCGATTTGCGATGGGAAGACAGTATTAATTCCTGGCATTATGGAGCACATTGAACGTGCTGGTATTCACTCTGGAGATTCAATGGCTGTTTATCCTCCTCAAAATCTTAGTCAAAAAATCAAACATGAAATTGAAACGATTACATGTAAACTAGCACTTGGATTAAATTGTATCGGGATGATGAATATACAATTTATCATCCATGAAGAGAAAGTATATGTTATAGAAGTTAATCCACGTGCTTCACGTACAGTCCCATTCTTAAGTAAAGTAACCAATATACCAATGGCACAAGTCGCAACCCAAGTTATTCTTGGCCAAACATTAATTGATTTGGGATATCAAAATGGGTTGTATCCTGAATCAGAACTTGTACACGTAAAAGCACCAGTGTTCTCATTCACTAAATTAAAATCAGTTGATTCGTATTTAGGACCTGAAATGAAATCAACCGGTGAAGTTATGGGTTCAGATATAACATTAGATAAAGCACTTTATAAAGCATTCTCTGCAAGTGGATATACATTGAGTGATCATGGAAACATTCTCTTTACCATTGATGATACAAACAAAGAAGACGCAACACGATTAGCGAAACGATTATCACACATTGGATTTAAACTCTATGCGACAAAAGGTACATATAATCTATTCATTCAAAATGGTTTAAAAGTTGAACGAGTCTCAAAAATATCAGAAGGTGAAACGCATAATCTACTTGAACTTATCGAACGTAATACGTTTGATATGGTAATCAATACAATGGGAAAAGATAAAGATCAGAATTCAGATGGATTCATTATTCGTCATAAAGCAATTGAACATGGCATCGCATTATTCACGAGTCTTGATACCGCATCCGCAATCGTACGTGTCCTTGAATCACGTTCGTTCAATACCCAATCACTGTGAGGCACTATGAATCAAAAACTAACAATCGTATCGAATAAGAAATTAACCAATAATGTATATGAACTTGTTTTAAAAGGGGATTTAGTCAATATAATGCATGTTCCAGGTCAGTTTATTCACATTCAAGTCCCAAGACCTGATTTAATTCTAAGACGTCCAATAAGCCTTGCGAAAATTGATCATCATAATTCAACTTGCACTGTTGTACTACGTGCTTCAGGGCAGGGAACTCAATCGATTGTGGACACAAAGGTTGGAGATTCATTGAATGTGATGGGACCTCTTGGAAATGGATTTCCAATCGATTTTTTAGTAAACGATAATAGAGCTTTATTGATTGGAGGAGGTATAGGTATTCCACCTCTCTTAGAATGTGCTAAACAACTCTATGAAAAAGGGGTAAAATGTACAATCGTTTTGGGTTTTATCAATCATAGTGCAGTATTCTATGAAACAGAATTCAAACAATATGGTGAAGTAATGATTGCGACAGATGATGGTTCTTATCAAATTAAAGGCAATGTAAAAACGGTTATCGATCAACTAGATCAAACATTTAATGCGATCTATGCATGTGGTCCAACAGGCTTAACACGTATGGTGAATGAATACTTTAAAGATCATCCTAATGCGTATATCTCTTTAGAAGAACGAATGGCTTGTGGAATTGGCGCATGTGCTGGATGTACCGTCACACATGTGAATAAACGCAGTAATTATAAAGTGTGTTCAGATGGACCTGTATTTAAAACAAATGAGGTAATTATATGAATCGACTAAGCGTTAAATTGCCGGGTTTAGATTTAAAAAATCCCATTATGCCCGCAAGTGGTTGTTTCGGATTTGGACAAGAATATGCACACTATTATGATTTAAGTCGATTAGGTGCGATTATGATAAAAGCCACAACTCTCGAGGAACGAATTGGAAATAATAGTCCAAGAGTAACAGAAACACCAAGCGGTATGTTAAACGCAATAGGACTTCAAAATCCTGGATTACACGTTGTGATAAACGAAAAATTACCTTATTTAAATCAATTTGATGTACCAATTATTGCGAATGTAGCAGGATTTAGTGAAGAAGAATATGTAGAAGTATGTAAAGAAATCTCCAAAGTACAGAACGTTAAGGCAATCGAGTTAAATATCTCATGCCCAAATGTAAAACACGGAGGAATCGCATTTGGGACAGATGCAGAAGTTGCCTATCAATTAGTAAAAGCAGTAAAGAAGGTATCGAAAGTACCAATCTATGTCAAACTATCGCCAAATGTAACAGATATCGTCAAAATCGCGAAAGCTGTTGAAGCAGCTGGTGCAGATGGATTAACTATGATTAATACTTTAATTGGAATGCGATTGGACTTAAAAACAGGGAAACCAATTCTCGCTAATAAAACAGGTGGATTATCAGGACCGGCAATAAAACCCATCGCAATACGTATGATTTATGAAGTATCTCGTGCTGTTAATATTCCGATTATCGGCATGGGTGGTGTAATGTGTGTCGATGATGTTATTGAGATGATCATGGCAGGGGCAAGTGCAGTAGCGATCGGTACCGCGAACTTTATTGATCCATTGATATGTCCAACTATTATTGATGATTTAGAAAAACGTTTAGATGAGTTAAATATCGATTCAATTGAATCATTGATAAAACAAACAAAGGAAAAACGATATGAGTAAACCAATTATTGCGCTAGATTTTTCAAGTCGTAAAGCAGTCGAAGATTTTTTAGAACGATTTGAAAATGAAGAATTATTTGTGAAAATAGGAATGGAACTATATTATCAAGAAGGGCCAAGTATTGTGTCATTTGTAAAATCAAAAGGTCATAAGATATTCTTAGATTTAAAATTACATGATATTCCAAATACGGTAGAAAACGCTATGCGAGGGATTGCGAAACTAGGTGTAGATATGGTTAATGTTCATGCGGCAGGAGGAACTCAAATGATTCAAGCGGCTAAACGAGGCTTAATCGCTGGAACAAGCGAGGGAAACACTGTTCCTCAATTAATCGCTGTGACTCAATTAACTTCTACAACGGATGAATCAATGAAAGTTGAACAACTAATACCTGTTTCACTTATTGAGAGTGTCATACATTACGCGAAAATTGCTTATTCTGCAGGTGCAGATGGAGTCGTATGTTCTGCATTAGAAGTTGAAGCACTTAATACAGTTTTACCAAAAGAGTTCTTAAAAGTAACACCTGGAATTCGTCCAATAAGCAGTGATGTGAATGATCAAAAGCGTGTCACAACTCCATCACTTGCTAAATCCTATGGTTCAACTCATATTGTTGTAGGTAGACCGATTACACAAGCAAATGATCCAAAAGCTGCTTATGATGCGATTGTAAAGGAATGGGAAATGTAAGATGAACACAGAAACTAGAATTGCAAAACATTTATTAGAAGTCAAAGCAGTCACATTATCCCCCAACGAACCATATACTTGGGCAAGTGGTCTCAAAAGTCCCATATATTGTGATAATCGAGTTACTTTAAGTTATCCAACAGTACGAAAAGATATTGCTCTCGCACTTGTCGAGCTCATACGTAAATATTATCCAAATGTAGAAGTCATTGCAGGAACAGCGACAGCAGGGATTCCACAAGCATGTTGGGTTGCGGATATCATGAATCTACCAATGGTATATATTCGTTCAAAAGCGAAAGACCATGGAAAAGGTAATCAAATTGAAGGAGTAATCCATCAAAACCAAAAAATGGTAATTATTGAAGATTTAATCTCCACAGGTGGAAGTGTACTGGATGCATGTGATGCGGCAAAAAATGAAGGTGCAGATGTTTTAGGTGTAGCCGCTATCTTTACCTATCAACTTCCTAAAGGCATAACTAACTTTGAAGATAAAAATATAAAGTTACATACTTTAAGTAATTATTCTACACTTATTAAAGTAGCCCAAGAAATTGGATATATTAAACCTAATGAGCTTGAATCACTCAATAAATGGCGTAAAAACCCTAGTGAATGGCTTATAGGATAAGTATTTTGAGCATAAGTGCATAATTTCTATATTTATTTGTTAAGATAGGGCTATGTTCAAAGACCTATTAAACGAAATACTTGTATTTTTAAAAAGTAAAACGATCGATTCCTTAATACCGCCTATACTATTTGTTAGTCTAGATTCATTGTTTAACTTAAACATAGCGATTATTTTTTCAATCGCTTTTTCAATTTTAATACTTTTTTATCGTATTATCCGAAAAGAGAATGTTGTATATGCTTTAATAGGATTCTCTATGTTAAGCTTCGCAAGTTTACTCGCTGTGCTAACAAACAATCCAAATAGTTATTTCTTACCCGATCTTATAACTAATGTAATTTTAGTTTTACTAAGTGCTATTTTACTCATCATAAAGAAACCACTCGCAGCATACGCGAGTCATCTAATGCGAGCTTGGCCACTTGAATGGTATTTACGAGATGATATTAGACCTGCGTATACAGAAGTGAGTATTTTTTGGTTAATCTTTTTTATCTTTAAAACGGGTGCACAGATTATGATTATTTTTTATTCTAACTTAGTTCTATTAAATCTCTTTTTAGGAATACCATTTACGATAATTGTTGTTGGGATAAGTTATATCTATGGATTAATTCGATTAAAACAACTTCATGGACCTAGTATCAATGAATTTAAGCACAATAAACCCGCACCTTGGAAGAGTCAAACAAAGGGTTTTTAATATTAATATATAATTCATTTACTTAAGTATCTATAAAGAGTTACAATAATATACTAGAATACACACATAAAGTTAAGGTAAATATGAAAACAATTTTGGAATTTAGAAATGTTAAAAAATACTATCAAATTGGAGAAGTAAAAATAGAAGCGCTTAAAGGCGTTAACTTTGAAATAAAAGAAGGTGAGTTTGTCGTTATTTTAGGCGCATCAGGTGCGGGTAAATCGACTATTCTCAATTTACTTGGAGGCATGGATCGAGCAAGTGAAGGTTCTATAATTGTCGAAGATATTAATATCGAACAATATAACGACAAAGAACTAACGACATATCGTCGTAATAAGGTTGGTTTCGTTTTTCAATTTTATAATCTGATCAATAATTTAACCGCATTAGAGAATGTAGAATTTGCGTCATCCATTAAAAAAGATAGTTTAAACCCAAAAGAAATAATCGAAAAGGTTGGCTTAAGTCATCGTACAGATAACTTTCCAACACAACTTTCAGGTGGTGAACAACAACGTGTTGCGATTGCGCGGGCGATTGCGAAAAATCCATTGTTATTATTGTGTGATGAACCGACTGGCGCATTAGATGATATTACCGGTCGAAGTATTCTTACGTTACTCGATGATTTAAACCGTGATTTTAATAAAACCGTAATTCTTATCACCCATAACGCTCAAATTGCTGAAATGGCTGATAAAATAATCCATGTTCGTAATGGATTAATTGACTCAATTAATATGGTTGAACATCCAAAACGAGTTGCGGAGATTGATTGGCAATGAAGTATTTAATAAAACGTACTCTCAGAATTATTGGAGGTACATTAACCCAATTCTTGGCAATCATTCTGATCATTGCGATTGGGAGTGGAATTTTCACTGGACTATTAAGCACAATAAATATTCTGGATTCATGGTTACTTGAATATTATAAAGATAATAATCTTGCGGATTCATGGGTATATGTTGAAGGATATTCATCCAATGATATTAATACACTTCAAAATGATTATCCAAATCTAGAAATTGAAGGTCGATATACCTATAAAACAGATTCAGTTCTTAATGGAAAATCTGTTTATTTTATCTTCTTAAGTCAAACAGATATTAATCAAGTTCAACTGATGTCAGGAACATCAGTTTTAAGTGCAAACAAAGTAATAATCGATGAAAGCTTTGCGTTACGGAATAACTTAACAATTGGATCAACATTTAAAGTAAATCTTAATGAACCTTTTGAATATGAAATTGTTGGATTATTTCAAAGTCCAGAATTTAGTTATAAATCAAAAGATAATGCGGATGGGGCAAGTAATAAAGAGGGTGTTGGTGTAATTTATACCAGTACTGAAAATATTATAAGTATGTTGAAGTTGGATCAAAGTTATATTGATGTGAAAATAGAAATTGAAGATAAATTAAGTGAAGCTCAAGCAGAAATAGATGATGCATATCGTACATTATTAAAAGAGAAGAAGAATTTTACGAGTGAAAAAGTAAAA
>DASSDQ010000007.1:0-6225 GCA_035697025.1 Erysipelotrichaceae bacterium
AAATGAATTTGAACACTATCAAAAAGATGTTTCTCACTATCACAAACAATTAGTAGAGAAGACAGGTTTAGGCAATGAATATGTTGGATGGTATACTTGGCCAACAAGTTATGATAAAACTGAATTCGCAAAAGTAAAAGAACTTGCGAAAATGATTCGTGAAAATGCGGATACATTAATCGTATGTGGTATTGGTGGATCCTATTTAGGTTCACGTGCTGCGATTGAAATGGTTCAAGGCTTATTCCCAAAACGTGATATCGATATTTACTTTGTGGGAAATACATTCTCTTCTACATATATTGTACAATTACTCGAGAAAGTTAAAGATAAGAATGTTTATGTGAATGTTATTTCGAAATCAGGTACGACTACTGAAACAGCAATGGCATTTAGATTGTTCAAACATTTCTTAGAAGAAAAATATGGCGTTGAAGAAGCGCGTAAACGTATTATTGCGACAACCGATAAAGCACGTGGAACATTAAAGAACTTCGCAACCAATATGGGTTATGAAACATTGACAATACCAGATGATATTGGTGGTCGTTATTCGGTCTTAACATCCGTTGGATTATTGCCAATCGCTGTAGCGGGATTGGATATTGATGAAATGATGAAGGGTGCATTCGATGCATCAAAAGCGTATTCAAGTGAACTCGTATCTGAAAATGATGCGTATAAATATGCAGTAAGTCGTCGTGTACTTGAAAAACAAGGTAAGAATATTGAATTGTTCGTTGCCTATGAATCACAATTAAGTATGTTAGCTGAATGGTGGAAACAACTATTCGGTGAATCTGAAGGCAAAGAAAATAAAGGTTTATTTCCAGCATCTGTTAACTTCTCAACTGATTTACACAGTATGGGTCAATTTGTACAAGAAGGTTTAAAAGATTTATTTGAAACACTTGTATTAATAGACAAACCAAACTTAGATAAGGCATTCCCAAGTGATAAAGATGATTTTGATCAATTGAATTACTTAAGTGGTAAGACTTTGGATGAAGTCAATAAATCAGCTGCTTTAGGTACTTTACAAGCACATCATGATGAAGGTGGTATTCCAAATATTATTCTAAATCTTGAAGAAATGAGTAGCTATAGTTTTGGTTACTTAGCACAATTCATGTTTGTGGCATGTGGTATGTCTGTATATCTCTTAGGGGTTAATCCATTTAATCAACCTGGAGTTGAAGTATATAAGAAGAATATGTTTAGATTATTAGGTAAGAAATAGTTTACAGTATGCTTGAAAAAGCATACTTTTTTTATGCGAAGTGTTAGTATAAAAGTATGGGAAACGACTTATATGTAAAGCCTTATCAATATATAAAGGCTTTGTCTATGTCGCTAGAATTATCAACTAATGGGATCTCTAAACATCATCTAGGGACAGCAATTTTATGTAAAGCATTTGGGGAGGCAATGGGGCTAAATCACAAAGAAATGTTAACATTGATTGTTGCGGCATTACTACATGATATTGGAGCGGCAAGTAATTGGGAAGAAAAGTTATTTATTGTGCATAATGATGAGGATAATCGAATCTTTGAGCATGCGGAAAAAGGATATGAAATACTAAATCAATTTTCTTTATTTAGTGATGTTGCGAATGTAGTTCGACATCATCATGATCGTTTCTTAGGTCCTAATCCAAGTGGACTAATTAAAGATGATATTCCTTTAGCATCTAGAATCCTACATTTTGCGGATCGTATTGATGTATTAATTGATTTAAATAAAAACATAATGTTACAAAAAGAACGTATAACTTTTGATATTCTATCATCAGATTTTTATGATCCAAAACTATTTCCAGTGTTTGAACAATTAGCGTTAAAAGAAAGTTTCTGGTTGAATATTGTGTCTGTCGAATATGAATATTTATTCGATGATTTTGATACATTTTTTGGTAAAAACAAATTAAATGTGGATGATTTAATCGATTTATCAAAGATTTTTGCTTCTATCATTGATGCAAGTTCATATTATACCTATCATCATTCATATAATGTGGCGAATGTTGCGAAACAATTATCCATGTTAAATTATCCAAGGGTATCAGATCATAAGAAATTCTATTTAGCAGGGTTATTACATGATCTAGGTAAATTAGCTGTCCCAAATGAAATATTGAATAAGCAGAATAGTTTAAATGATGAAGAGTTTTTATTAATGAAACAACATCCTTATTACAGTATGTTTATATTAGCGAAAGTAGAAGGGTTTGAAGACTTAGCGAATTGGGTTGGACATCATCATGAATTTGAAGATGGATTTGGATACCCTGATCGATTAGTTTCTAAAGATATTAATAAAGGGACTAGAATACTTCAATTAGCGGATATATTCTGTGCACTAACAGAACACAGACCTTATCGTAGAGCATTAAGTTCTATTGAAATAACCGCTGAACTGGATAATCTTGTACGAAAAAGTAAATTAGAAGAATGTATGGTTAAACATATAACGGATAATATTGATCTATTTGTAAATCTTGTAAATCGTGAAGTTACACAAAAAAGCGTGAGTTAATCACGCTTTATCGATAGAGTCTTGATTGATCTTTTAAGTCTTCACTATGCACAATGCTAAATCCTTCACTCTCAATACTTGTCGCATTACTTGGTGCTTGGTCTAGAGTATATACCCAAACCGCATCAATGATTTCATTAGGATTGTCTGTTTTTAATTGGGTTAATAGAGCTAATGCGTCATCATAAGGAAGAATAAACATTGCCTTAGAAAGTGCTTCTGCAGCTCCAGCACTAAGGCTTGTTGCGATAGTAACACTATGTAAGCTCGTCACAACAGGATACAGAGTATTTGGATCAATTAAATGATGATATACAACGCCACCTTCCGCAATGTAATAATTCTGATTATCACCTGATGTTGAAATGTGGATTGGACCTTCAAAGAATAACGTGTCAACGCTACTATCCGCAATTAATACATCTTTTTTAGGTTGAGCAATTCCAACACCCCATTCATCACCATTTGGTTTTGTACCAAGGGTTATGATACTACTATCTCCAAGATTGATAATAGCGACTTCAAGTCCAGCTTCAATTAATCGTTCAGTCACAATATCTGCTGCAAATCCTTTCGCTATACCACCTACATCGAGTGAAGCACATGGATTGTTTAAATAAACGGTATTATCAGTATCATTTATCTCCACAAAATCCCATGATGCGCATGTCTTTGCGATTTGAAGTTCTTCAATGGCAGGAACTCGTCCATAGGTCTGTGGATCTCCAGAGTTGTTTAACTTACCTTCTTCACGATAATTATGCCAAACATTTAGGACTGAGCCTAAACTGATATCGAATGTATGTTTAGTAATTTCATAATAATCTTTAGCGAAAACTATTAAATCGATTAAGTTTTGATCAACAACAACCGGTTGAATACCAGCGTTATCATTAATCGTTTTCAAATTATTCATCCCATCATAATTGTTATATTTATCGAAAAGTTGACCTAAAACGAGTAAGTCTTCTTTTAAAATATCGTAATATTTGTTATATTCAGCTTCATTTTCTGTGTATGCGACAAACGTAACAGGCGCATCATTAAAACCAACATCGATTAGTACTTTACTGTAACGAACCGGTTCACTTTTACATCCTGTTAAGAATAAAATTAAAAGAATAATTAAGAAGGTTTTTTGTTTCATAGTTATCTCCTGAGACATTATAGCATATGCGTTTTACTTTACAAAAAGGTGTTTTTGTGTAAATGCATCTATGCTATAATATACAAGTAGTTTTCATACGTACAAATTCACGTATTAAGGAAAGGTTAGGTGAAGGTATGTCTTTATTGACGGGACCTGGTCGAGTTCATCTTGACGGTCACAAAGATGAAACGTTGCACAATGATATCGTGCTCGTAAAACCTAAAAAAGAAGTGTTTGTACCTCTTAACAATGGATCATCCACAAAGATTGATGTCTATGTTAATGAAGGGGACAAAGTATTTGTCGGTACGCTATTGGCAAGACGTAACGACCATTTTAATGTGCCAATTTACTCTCCTGTATCAGGTACAGTTGGGGCAAAGAAGAATATGATGCATTCTGTGTTAAAACCACAGGAACATCTAGTCATTGAAGATGATGGTAAATATGAAAAGGTTGAATCGTTTAAACCTTTGGATTATACAACCGCAACACATGACGAATTAGTTAACTTTATGATGGAGGCTGGTATTGTTGGTTGTGGAGGCGCAGGTTTCCCTTCATATTTAAAATACAAGAAACCAGAAAACATTAACACATTGATTATCAATGCGGTTGAATGTGAACCTTATATCACTGCGGACTATCGTTTTACCAAAGAAAGCTTAGATGATACTGTACTTGGTGTTAAAGCACTATTAAAGATGAGTACAGCGCCTAAAGCTATTGTAGCAATTAAGAAGACGAAAAAAGAGTTAATTGCTCAACTTAAAGAAGCATTTAAGAATGAATCAAACATTACAGTGTTTGAAACACCTGATGTTTATCCAATGGGTTGGGAACGTACTTTAGTATTTGAATTCTGTAAGAAACGTTATAATCGTTTACCGTCTGAAATTGGTATTATCGTAAATAACGTTACAACTGCGATTGCGTTTGCTCGTTCTCTTAAATATGGAGAAGGTATCGTTGAGAAAATCGTTACATTCTCTGGTGATGGTTTAAAACAACCGACTAACGTTCGTGTCCCTTATGGTATGAAAGTATCAGAAGTTGTAGCACAAATCGGCGGTTATGCGAGTGAAGATGTACTTGTTATTGCGGGTGGTCCGATGATGGGAAGAACAATTCCTACGGATGAATTCGTAATTACGAATTATACCAATGCGATTACTATTTTAAAGAACAATCCTGTTGAAGCAATGGAATGTATGCGTTGTGGACGTTGTAATGATGCATGTCCTGCTGGTTTATTACCAGTACGTATCAACAATGCGGAAAAGATGAAAGATTCAAATTGGATGACTCAATTAAGAGCTGACCAATGTATCGAATGTGGATTGTGTACGTATGTTTGTCCTTCTAAGATTGATGTGACTGAAGGCGTAAGAAGAGCTAAACGTGCTTTAGCATTGAAGAAAGGTTAGGACAGAGTAATGAAATTTAACTTTAGAGTTTCTCCGAACTATCGTGCACCGTTAAGTACACAACGTATTATGACGGAATTGACAGTTGGGATTGCGTTAGTTCTATCTTATTCAGTTTATTTCTATTTCACTAAATTAGGTTCTGATTATGGTATACATGCGTTGCTTATGATTGCGACTGCATTGGGTACTTCAATCGGTGTTGAAGTTTTATGGGCTTTATTCTATAAGAAGAATATTCTAAAACATTTGAATACATCATTCCCTTGGGTTACCGCATTATTATATGTTGGTATGATGGGGATTAACAAACCACTTTACGTTATCTTTATTGGTAGCTTTATCGCAATCTTTATTGGTAAATTAGTGTTTGGTGGATTTGGTCATAATATCTTTAATCCTGCTGGTGTTGGTCGTGCTGTTTCAGTATTATCATTTGGTGGATTTATCACTGATAAATTTGCGGATGTGATTACAGGTGCTACTCCAAACCAAGTAATGGAAACATTAGGTTGGGTTATTAAAGATCCAGCGTTAGTAACTCAATACTTAGATAAATTTGGTGGTTTATGGGGCTTAGCGACTGGCGGTTACGTCGGTGGTCTTGGTGAAACGAATACCTTATTAATCTTAGCTGTTGGGGTTTACTTAGCTGTTCGTAAAATTATTGACTGGAGAGTTCCAGTTGTATTCTTAGGTTCATTGTTTGCGTTTGCGTCCATTCTTGCGTTCATGAAGGGTATGGGAATGTGGTATCCAGTATTCCATATCGTTACAGGTGGTGCAGCGTTTGGGGCAATCTTCATGTTAACAGATCCTGTTACAAGTCCTACGTCAATTCCTGGACGTATTGTATTCGCGTTTGGAGTTGCTTTATTGGCATTCTTAATTCGTATTAAAGGAAGTTTACCTGAAGGGGTTATTCGTTCAATCTTATTCATGAATATGATGACACCTTTAATTGACCGTGCATTTGATGGATGGGCATTTGAAAAAGTTAAGAAATATGCAATTTCATTAACTGTTATTGGGGCTTTAGGGTTCTTAACGGTAGGTGTATTTGCGAATCAAGTTGATTATATTGCGCCTGTTGTAGAGGAAGAACCAGTT
>DASSDQ010000008.1:0-25102 GCA_035697025.1 Erysipelotrichaceae bacterium
GTTAGTTTCATTTTTTCTCCCTTTTGTATGTAAATGTATTTCAATTGATCTTTTTTTACTTAAGTCATCAAATAATTGAATTAGCGATTTACTATAATCTCCTAATGCATTAACTAAACTTTCGGTATGTATTATAGTTATCTTTTTCATCGCTGAATCAGTACTTAAACAATCCCATAGTGCATCTAAATTTCGACCATAGTATTCAGGCAACTTAAATACTTGAATTAGATAATCATGAAGTTGCGTCTTATTAACTACTCTCTTACCGTTTATTAAATAACTTTGCTTCATTTTATTTCCCCTCATACAATAATACGAAAGATTCATAATGATCCTCTGTATAATAAATGAATCCATCATTTGAATAAACTAATCGTTTTGCGTTTCGATAACCACCTTCATAATCAATATCACATTCATAATAGATGCGATTCTCATCAATTGGTAGTAATCCTTCACGATTATAGAATCGATCTCCTCCAATAGATTTCTTATTACTAACTTCCCATAAATTGCCTTTATTACTATCCCAACCAATTGCCTCAGCTTCATCCTTCGTAATATAGTTGTTCGGTAAATGTGCGAACGTATGTAGGTATAATGACACATCGGACTTACTCGTATAATAGCCCGACTCTTCAATCATTAAGTTATCTACTTTATCATCAACAGGAATAAATTTTTGACATGCAAAAACACTTATTAGTAAAACAAATATGATTAAAAATCTATTTATTAGCTTTTTATTCATATCACAAGAGATGTCTTCCACCATCCACAATTAACGAAACTCCAGTTATATAACTGGCATCATCTGATGTTAGATAAATCACACTCTTAGCGATATCAGAAGCACTTGCGATTCTTTTTAACGGTATTCTAAGTAACACTTTATCTTCTACATCTTTATCTGAAAAGTCTTGATTCATTGGTGTATAAACTGCACCAGGTTCAATCGCATTAACTCGAATATTTGGGGCAAGTGCTAATGCGAATTCTTCTGTCATACGTTTAATCGCTGCTTTCGACGCATCATAACTAAACTTGTTTAAACGAACTTGAGATGAATATAAACTCGACATATTAATAATCGAACCTGTTCGCATATACTGAACTACTTCTTTTATACAATAGAATGTTCCATTTAAATTAGTTTGTATAACTCTATCCCAATCATTAATATCAATAGAATCGAACTCTGAAACAATTTGAATTCCTGCATTATTAATAAGAATATCAATATGACTGACTACTTTACTCACTTTATAAAAGAATTCTGATACTGATTTATAGTTAGAAATATCACATGGAAAATAATATAGTTTACCTAATGTCATTAATTCACTTAAACACATTGCGCTAGCTTTCTCATCTAAATCACAAAAAATTACAGTATCATTTTGACGTAAAAAAGCTTCAACACATGCTTTGCCTATTCCTTTAGAACCACCCGTAATGACTACATTTCGATTCATATCTACCTCTTTTTTTATTATATCATCAAAATTTTATATTTTCGTTTTCTATCAATTCTGTTAGTAATAGTTGAATCGGATAAGGAATTTCAAGATTCAATAATTTTTTAAAACGTTGAGTGTTAAACTGATGATTATTAAAGTAATCATGAATCTTTTGAATTGTTTCATATCGATTAGGCATTAAGTGATAGAAGATATACCAATCCTCAACGTAACATAAGGGTAAATTAATCGTATCAATTATTAATTCCTTTTCGATATCTTCATATTTGAACTGATAATCAAAAAAACCTGACTTATGTATAATACCCATTCCAGACATAATATCTATTTCGATTCCATCACAATTATACCGTTTAAAGTATTTTGTTTTAAATAGCTTTGATTCTTCAACGACAATCTCATTTCCTAGATTATTTAAACATGTACAAGCTAATTCAAAATCATCTTGATTAACCATAATATCAATATCATGTACATTCATATCAAAATCTCTAAGTTTTAACATCATTGATGCGCCGATTGCCCAAGTAACTTTTGATTGATTTAATTCTTTCGCGATTTTAATTAATATGTTTTTGTGAATATGATCCATATATACCCCTTCTTATAAAAACTTCTCTTAGAGAAGTTTAGTCTGATACATAAACTGAATTCCTATGTCGTTTTGCTTGATACATTAAATAATCTACATCAGACACAAACTTATTCATATCAATATTCCGTATCATTTCTGGTTTTATAATCTTTAAACCAATACTAATTGTTAAGTGAATTGATTGTGATTCATAATTGAAAGACTCTTGTTCAATCCTACTTCTTAAACGCTCACCAATAATCCGTGCATTTTCATCACTTAGATTTGGTAAACATAGAATAAACTCATCGCCACCGAATCTGCCAATAATATCATATGGTCTTAAACATTCTTTTAGGATTTTAACCATATATTGAAGAATAGAATCTCCAATAATATGTCCAAATTGATCATTTACCTCTTTAAAATAATCAATATCAATTAATGCGATTCCACAACTTATCCCCTCTCGTTCACTCCGCGTTAATTCAACTTGGAACACATCCATAAACCCTCTTCGATTAAGTGCATCAGTTAAATAATCATGGTTCGCCAAATATAAGGTATCTTCATGTAATTTATCAATAACGATTTGACTATGTTTCTCATGTGAAACATCTTTAATAATCATAACAGACCAAAGCTCATTATTATCATCATGGAATATTTTTGAAGTAACATAAACTGGAAAAATATCACCATTTTTACGTATGAAATTCAGTTCAGCTCTAGCCTCGCCTTTCACATCCCTCTCTTTTAATGCTTCATAAAGTCTTGGATCATTGATATCTACGATTCCATATCGTCCAAGCTTACATATTTCATCTTCATCGCGATCAAACATTAAACAAGCCGCATTATTAGCACGTACAATTGATCCATTAGGATGGGTAAGTAATATCGCGTCAAGACTATTTTCAAACGCAAATCGATAGTATTTATCTGGTATTGAATTATGCAAATTTTCACCCCCCGGTTTTGTTTGCAAATTAACTGTGTGTATAAATTGTAACATAAAAAGCTTGTTTAATTGAACAAGCTAATTAATTTTTAGAACATTTTCACATATTCTTGTATTTAAACACTATCCGTTTAGTTTTACAGGAATCCAAATTTCACTATGATAATCTACCTTAGAAGTATCTACTCCTTCATTCCAAACTATCTCAGGACCATTTATACATTCATACGGAGTACTTGGTAACCATTCTGAATATATTCGTGCCCAAACTGATTGAAGTGTCTCTGGATATGGTCCTCTAACTTCAAATACTGCCCATGTACATTTTTCTACTTTAAGTACTGTAAAGTCCTCTAATGACGTCGCATAAGTATGTACACCAATTAGATGTGTTAATTCTCCCTTTTCAGACATACGTGTCGATGAAAAATCATACGATGCACTAACGATACCTTTTGGTTCACAATCATTAATCGATTTTAATGTTTTAATCTTGTGTTCATTTAAACTCATTGCCATTTCGACAATCGCTGGATTGACTCCATGAAATACAATTGGAACTCTTCTTGAAATTCCAATTAAATTAAATGCTTCTTTTTCTACTATCTTCACATTCATTGCGTTTATTCCTTTCACAGTTAATTGAAAAGATACTTTTGGATAAACACTTAACTTTAATTTGTCTTTACGTAATTTACTTGGAGTAATTCCATGACATGCCACAAAGGCACGTGTAAAACTATCATTGGATTGATATCCATATTTAAGCGCAATATCAAGTATTCGATCATTTGATTGCACACAATCTAGTGCCGCTAGTGATAGTCTACGTCGTTTGATGTATTCATGGATGCTCATACCAGCAAGATACGAAAACATTCTTTGAAAATGATACGAAGAACATCCTGCGATGCGATCAACTTTCGCAAAATCAATTTCTTCAAGTAAGTTTTGTTCAATAAAATTTAACGCATCATTCAAGTTCTTTAGGTTTTCCATAATTATCCTCACTAAGAGTTTAGTTTATTTAAGAAATAAACAATCGACGTTTTATGTGCAAGTTATATCGTTTAGAATTCGACATCTTTTTCATTCATCAATGTCATATTCTTTATCCATTTATCATGATGTAAATCTATAATTTCAATTGCACTGTGCTTATCAGAATCCCATGTACTATGTGCATCTTTTACAAGTGTAACATCATAGCCTAACTTAACAGCACGCGTACTTGTCGCATTGACACAGTATTCTGTCTGCATTCCCACAATTACTAATTGATCAATTTTATTTTGTTCAAGTATTTCTTTTAGTGGTGTTTCATAAAATGAATCAGATTCAGTCTTTTGAATTATCGTGTCATTTACTTGAGGTTTTATCCCATCAAATATCTTCCATGTTTCAGTCCCATTTTCAAACTCACTACCAACTTCGTTATGTTGTACATAGATGACTGGAATATTCTTAATTCTAGCTTTTTGTATGAGTGATTGAATTTTATGTATTTTATCATTTGCTTGATACACTGGATTGTCTACCGCAATCATCGCATTTTGTACATCAATTATAAGTAATGCTTTTCCCATGATTATTTCCAACTTTCTATTGTTAATTCTATACTACACAAAATAATACTTGATGACTATTCATGTGATGCTCGATCAAATATATAGTACTTAATAAAAATGAGAATTTCTTCTCATTTTAATCGTTATTTTTGACCCAAGTAATTGCTTCAATGTATAAATCCATAAATCTTGATTGACTGATATTTTGAATAGGTTGTTCAAGATCTAATTCATTAAGTTGAGCATATTCATGTTTTACTATTACATTTAACGCTTCATTGATCGGATTTTCATTACCGAGTAATGCGTCTTTAACTTCTTGTGTGAACGGTAGTTCTTCTACTATCGTTTTCATTTCTCGATTGAGTAGTATATCTATACTGGAAAACATTCCAACCATGAAATAATCTAGATACTCTTGTTCTAACCCGATTTCTAAAGCGATTAATTCCATAAATTTAGCACGGATTATACTGTTTTTTATCAGATCTTTATTTTCTATAATTTGAATATCTTTTACAAGTAATATATTAAACCATCGTTTTAATTCACTAATTCCTAATCGTACAATCGCTTGTTTAATTGATTTAATTTCGTATTTCGCTTCAAAATAAACTGTATTAGATACTTTGAGTAGTTTATAGGATAATCCTAAGTCTGCTTGAATTATTTCACTGATACGATTAAACTCAGGTTCTTCCGCATATAATTCATTTATGATTCTAACGATATTTGTGTTTAATACCGCTATGTCCTTACCCTTTACAATTACTGGTTTACTAAAGAAATAACCTTGGAAGTAATCATACCCCATGTTAAGTGCTAAATCATATTCTTCACGTGTTTCAACTTTTTCCGCAAGAAATTTTATTTTATCTTTATACTGATTTAATAGTTTTCTTTGATCAAATAAACTAACTCGAGAGAACTCTATTTTAACGATATCCACAATCTCAAGTAATGGAATGTATTGTTCACTAAATACGAAATCATCAAGCGCGATTTTATATCCATTTTGTTTAAGTTTGATACAAGATTCGATAAGGTCTTGAGTGATAATAGATTGTTCAAGGATTTCTACAATCAATGTTTCTTTAGGAAGTAACATTGGTACATTATCGACGATCATTGACTCTGTAAAATTAATAAATGCTTTAGTTCCTTCTGTCAACTCATCAAAATGCATCACAAAAAAAGCGTTATTGATAACTTCAGCTGTATCTTTGTTGGCATCATTACCTTCATAGAAATTATTCATGCTTCTTCTATATAAAAGCTCATATCCTAAGACGTTATTATAGCGATCAAATATGGGTTGTCTTCCAACATAGACTTCCATAATTAGCCTCCCATTCGACTGGCGAAACAACAATTATTGTGATAATAATCTATAAACATCTAGTTTCAATTGTACACTATTTTAATCGTAATAAATTTTAGAGTTAAGAAAAAAAGTGATAAATTTTATCACCTTTGTATTAAATTCTCTCTTTAATCGTGACATGAATCTGATCGCCTGGTTTTTTATTGATTCTCGCACGAATATCTTTACGAATACCGATTATATGACAACTCGTACCCATACGCACAAGACTTCCATCGTAATTCTCACCATCAAAAGTAGCACTGACTTTTACACGACCTTTATTAAATTCTTTACGTACATCATATGGAAATTCGATGTATGCGCCATCAATATCGGGCACTTTAATAATTATTGCATCAAACTCATATACCTTCATTTACTCTTCACCGTTATATGCTTTAAGTAAATCTTCGATAATCAATTTTTTCATTCCATACATTTTCTCAGATACACGTTTTTTCTTTTCGTTATCCGCATCCTTCAATAATTCTTCAATTTGAATCGGCGATACTTGCCAACTTAATCCAAACTTATCCTTCAACCATCCACATACAACTTCTTCACCACCATCAAGTAAACAATCCCAATAGTAATCAATTTCTTCTTGATTCTCACAGTTTACCAACAATGAAATTGCTTCATCAAACTTAAATTCTGGGCCACCATTTATACCTGTATATAATTGACCATCAAGCTCAAAATTAACCGTCAAAACTGTGCCTAATCGATCTGGGTTTGCCTCATTATAATATAAACAATCTACAATTCGTGAGTTAGGAAAAATTGAACAATAGAATTCAGCTGCTTCATATGCATTTCGATCAAACCAAAGATTTGTTACGATACGTTGCTTAATCATGAAGCACCAACTGCCAGGTAACTCCGAACTGATCGGTAACCCATGTTGCTAATTTTAAATCCATAATTGGTTCAGGACCCATAAGGACTTTCCCGTTTATAGATAATTGTTTAAAAATTGAATTAAATTCATCTTCATTTGTACAGTCTTTGTAAAGTGAAATAGCCCATGTGAAATCAGGCAAGTATTCTTTTTCCATATCCAACGCAAAAAAGTTTAAACCATCCAATTCAAAATCTAGATTTAGTACTTTTCCAACTTCTCCATGTTCTGGATTCTCGATTCGAGTAATCTCATTAATCTTTGAATTCGGAAATACTGAGACATAAAAATTGACCGCATCTTCTGCAGTTCCTGGAAATGTTAGAAAAGGAATAATTGATGTTTGTTTATACTCCATAACAAATCCTCCTTCATTAATCATATTATAAACACGATTATTGTTTAGTAGGTTAAATACACTCTTTTAGGTTTATCGTTCGTTAATAATTCTTGTAATACATAGGTTTCTCTTACAATATAGGTATACTCTTCAATCCCTTCAAAGGCTTCATTAACTTCCAGCGCAGTATTTATATCTACCCATTCCAACTCATATTCAAGTTCTTTTTCATATTCATCAAGATTAGTTGGAGCTAAATCATCTTCAACTTCAGCAGTGTAATAATATGATTTCTGTTCAAATATCGCATCTTCAAACAAGCTTTTACGGCATTCCACAAAAAATCCATACTCACGTACAGTATTTTCTTTTATAACTAATCCAGATTCTTCTTGTGTTTCACGAATCAATGTATCAATATGATCTTCATCTATTTCTACACCTCCTCCAGGAAACTTATAAAAACCTTCTCTTTTACTCTTTACAAGCGCAATAAGGTTATCTTTTTTTATTATCGCTCTAACCGCATTACGTTCTATCTTTTCCCATGTATCTAAATAATCTCTTTTATCTAATACTTTTATAATACGCATAGTATCCCTCTTTCTATTATTTTCGAATAAGCGCAACTCGATAAGGATGTAACTCCGCAACCATTATCCCTGCTTTAACTGCTGGATCATTTAACATAATATGTTCTGCTTGTTCATCTGTTTCTGTTTCAAATATTACAATCCCAAACATCTTTTCATCTTCATCTAATGTTCTTCCCGCTAAAACCAAAACCCCTTCTTCTAATAGTCTTTCTAGACTAGACAAATGTTGATCAACTGCTATTTTATCCAAACTTGTCCAGTTCGCATCATCTAATAATCTAGGAACTAACTTTAAAGTGTACACATATTGTTTCATTTTAGTTCTTTAACTCTTTCACAAACTTAAGCGATGTTTGATTAAATCCTTCACGTTTATAGAATAGATGTGCTCTTTCACGAACAATATTCGTAGTTAATTCAATATGGGATGCTCCAATACTCTTTGAATAATTAATCGCAAAATCGAGTAATTTCTTTCCAATCTTCTGACTTCGAAAGTTATCATCAATAATTAGCTCTAATACTTCTACTACAATTGAGGCATGATGGAGTTGTTTCTCACTTCTAAGATGAATATATCCAACTATCTTATCAATTTTAGCACCATATATAACATGGTTGTTTAAACTAATAATTTCGTAAAAACATGGTTTGAACGCATCAAATGTTAAGGTAGAATATTCAAGTTGATTGCTAAGTTCAAAAACACTTTTCATATCTTCTATTCCAAGTTGGATTATTTCCATTATGTGATACCCCTCAATTATTTTATTATAACACCTCAATGAGGGATTAAAAAAACTAGAAATAATATCTAGTTTTAGAATTCATAGTAGAGTTGTAAAATTCCATCTTTCTTATCAATCACGATATCGTCTAATTTTATCCCTAATGATTTTAATTTCTTTATAACAGTTCTTAAGAATAAATCACTACCGACGATATAGAAAATCGAATGATTATCATTGATTGTATTAGTAAGTGTTTGATAAAATTCAACGCGTGATTTAGTCCAATAATTATGGTAATTTGACGTTTCGCTTGCGTCTAATTCGCTTTGATATACATGCGAATTTGTATTATCTACATTTATGTTTATGAGATGTGGTATTTTGGAATTATCTTCTAAAAAAGTTTTAATAAGAGGACGCATTGTCGCAATGCCAACACCCATTGAAAGTAATACAATCGACTTATTCTCTCGTCTTAATCTCATTCGAGAGCCTAATTTAAATACAATTAGATCATCCCCTATGTTTAATTCTGCTAATCTACGTTTAAATTCTGAAGGTTTATCATTTAAACGTGTTGTGAACCCTAATAGGTTTTCTTGGTTAAGTGTCATAATAGACATGTGTCTGACTAAATTTTTATTAGGAAATTCTCCATCGTCATAACCACTATGTGCAATATGTGTATGTGAACCTTCATCCCAGTTTAATTCTATTGGTTTTTCTAGAAGGTATGTTTTAGTTTTATCAGATTCTTCTCGTATATCAACTATCTTAAGTTTGTGTTTCATGAACCATCTCCTATAGTTCAATAGTGTACAATAACTTGATATTCAACCCTAGTAATGTGACCAACTAAGCTAATCCATTGACGCCAGAATCCAACGATAAACAAGTGTTTGAATGGATAATTGATGTAAAACAACTTCTTCAATTGATTTAATGTTTAGTATCGCTCGATCATTTTCTTTGAAGACAAGTAAATTAAATTCATCTTCGATTAAATGATTTATAGGTTGAACTTTTACTTTTGCGCCTCTATGAAAAATTACTTGAACTTGTTTGGTGTCTTGAACTCTTAATGTTATACGATTTTCATTTTTATATTGATAGTTTGGTCCATTCCATTTAATTGTTTCCACAAGATCTAAATCCACATTTAAAATAAGCTCTCTGAGCTGTTCGATTGCTATAATTAACGGCAGATTAAGTTCATTTAGTAATCCAGATACTTCGTTTGATTTTATATTTCTCATAAATACAGTTTACTCTTATTTTGAAAATTTATTTATGATATGACCATTGAATTGGATAAGTTAATCCTTCTGGAAGTTTTGTATGTACATCGCCTAACATTGAGTTAACTTGAAATTGAGTTAAAAAGATACTTTCACTTAAGTCTGTATTTTTAATTGATACATCACGTAAATCTGTTCCTAAGAAGTTAGTATAATGTGCCTTACAACCTTCTAATTTAGAACCAATTAGATAGGTCATTGTGAAATTCATATAACTAATATCTTGATTTGAATAGTCTTTTTCAAATTGGAACTTACTTACAATCTTAGTTTTTGATTGTTTCGCCAAATTCGAGGTTAATTGTTTTAATTCAATGTTCACTCTATTTCGATATGATTCAATATCACTTGTTAGTAAATCATATACTTCTTTTTTAGAGTAGTTTATATTCTCACGTATTAATTGATTTATCATAGTTAATTCTGATTCATCGCAAATTGTGTAAGCATCTAATAAATACCACATTATTTGGTTAAGTAACTGATTTATTTCAAATGATTTAAAGATATCTTGTTTAATCGAGTTATTCGTATTCCAAGCCCCTTTTGTCTTCCACTCATGTGTGACTTTCTGACCAGCACCGAAACAATCATATGCGATACAACCTTTTAAACCATTAGATTCTAATTGTGCGTAAATATTACAGGTAAAATTGTTGTTTAGATTTACACATGGTTTCCCAGCTTTCTTGTTCTCTGGAAAGCCATCAGATTTACTAAAATAGAGCGCTACACAACATAAACCAGTACATTCCTTACAGTTTATACTTAGATTTGACTTTAAAGCTCTATAATCATCGTTCAGTGCTCTTTTATTCATTCTTTATCCTTAATTACGATCCCAAACAAACTCACCAAATCAACTGCTTGTATCGAGTTTAGGATGATACCTTTTAATTCTATATAATTATTGGAAACGATTGGATTAATGAAATCATTATCAGAAAAATCAATTTTATCTAACATTGTTTTAAAGAAGTTATTATTAATAAACTTGGATTTACTCGCCGTAAAATTCTTAAACTGCACTTCTGAAAATGATACTTCAGTTAAATTAACATGATTAAACTCGACATCATTTAATTTTGCGTACTCAAAATAAGCATACTGTAAATTTGATTGTTCAAACCCAACATGTTTAAGTAAAGTCTTAGACATATCAATCCCTACACCCTTACAATGAATGAACTGACAACGTTCAAAATAGGCACCTTTAAACATACTATTCGATAAATCACAAACTTGGAAAATCACATCCACAAAACTCGCTTTCTCGAAGTTACAATGATCAAAACTCATATTTTCAAAATAGGATTTACGTATCTCAATATTCTGATAATCACCACGATCAACAATCATATTTGAACATGATATACCAGATAGTGATGAATCTTCTTTAATCGTATCATTCGCAACCTCAACAAATGACGAGATACTTTCGAGTGCTTTAAGTAATTGTGGTTTATTCATATATGACCTGTTCTAATCTCTAAATGAGATAATTATTCTCTTCATTCGCTAACTCAATCGTATGTAACTCATATGATTTATACCCATATTTTATGTATGGATCCTTTTCAACAATATTTTTCGCTTCATCTTTATCCAACGCATGAAACACGACGATGCCACCAGGATAATCACTAAATGGGCCACACAAGATAAGTCTGTTTTCTAACTTAAGCCATTTTAAAAACTCGACATGATCAAGTATAACAGTTTGATTCAATTGTTTTATATTATGCATTAAATATAGATAATCCATTTTTATCTCCAACTATTTATTACGGTTCGTAACTTTATAAATCTTCCCTTCATTATCATACGTTACCCATTCACCCATCGGTTCTCCAAACTCAAAATTTCCCGATCGTTTTAAAGTACCATCAATACGAAACCATTCCCAATAGCCATGGGGTTTATCATTTACCATCTTCCCCTTAGACCACATTGTAGTTCCATTTGCATGATATTTGATTGTACAATCATCAATGATTTCCATTTTCTTTTCTTTGACATTACGCGTGAATACTAAATCACATTCATTGTTAATCATGTTTTACCTCTTGATTTTCAATTGATTCGTTTGTATAAAAGCTAAACTAACAGTTAGTAATACAAACAATATTAATGCGATTCTTAAATTCCCACTAAGCGAATTCACAAGACCATATTGAAATATAAATAATAGATTTAAGATAAGATAGATTGATATAGAGATTGTCGTTATCATACTTTTACTGAAAGCTCTTGTTTGTATAAACAAGAAGATCGTCCACATCATAATTACAATGTTAGACTGAACACGAATCATCTCTAATTGATTCGTTAAGAAGTGAACAATTATATCTAAAATTTGAACACTAATTATTAGTATAGATATTCCATATTTTTGTATAATGTTTGTTTTAGTTAGTTTCATAATCAAATCCTTATTCATCTATTTTAACACCAAATCATGGTGTTAATATAAAAGACAGATTTTCTACTATTTTAATCTGTCTTTTTTGTATTATTCTATTTACTTTTTTTGATTGATTTTCGTCTACCCCATTCATTTTCATTCTGAAGAGACAAATAGAGTTTCCATCTATTTTTATCTAATTTAGAATTCGATAATGCATAATTAATCGCACAACCTGGTTCATTTTGATGAGAACAGTTCGAGAACTTACATTGATGTATCAGTTCAGTTATATCTGAAAATGTCGTATTTATTCCTTCTTCTACATTCAACAATCCTAATTCACGAATACCTGGTGTATCGATAATTGTGACTCCATTTTCTAACACTAGTAGTTGACGATAAGTTGTTGTATGTCTACCCATCGCATCACTTTCTCGAATTCCATTTACTTCCATTATTTCTTTACCTGCAATCAAATTGACTAACGTAGATTTTCCGACACCAGATGATCCTAAAAATACAATACTTGTGTCTGGTTTTAAGTATTGATTAATTTGTTCCAATCCTTGATTCGTTATCGAACTTATTGTACATATCTCAACCTCATTGTTTAATGAATGTACTTGTTTAATATAGTCATCGGGATTATCACATAAATCTAGTTTTGTAAGTACAACAACAGGTTTTGCGCCACTCTGATAACTTACACTTAAGTAACGAGCAATTCGATTTATATTAAAGTTTTGATTAAGTGAAGAAACTATAAACACAATATCAAAGTTTACTGCTAAAATCTGTTCTTTTATATTCATTGCGAACACTGAATTATGGCCTAATAAATCTAAACGTGAAAACGATGTTTTGCGCTCACATACCTTTTCAATTATCGACTCCCCAGTTGTTTGATACGTAATTTCTACATAATCCCCTACTACTGGAAATAATGATTCACCTTTATAAAATATGCCTTTCAAACGCGCTTTTACTTCTCTTTCAGCATATATTACGGTAAACAAATCACGTTGAACTTCACTCACACGCGCAATACTAATTTTATTATTACTCAATTTTTTCCTCCATTTTTACACAAAAAAACTTGCCCATTGGCAAGCTTATATTTACAGCACTACAAAAGGGTTCTGTACGTACCAAGTACGTACTAACTAGTATTATTTTTTAATCACCATTTCGAATTTTTTCATAATGCACAACCCCTTTCACATCTAATCAGAATAATACAAAGTTAGTATAAAACATTTTCTATAAGATTACTATTTCTTTAAACTATTTAATTGTTCAATAATCTGATTAATTCGTTTAATACGTGTTTCTTCCTTTTTAGACTCAACAATTTGTCTTACCATTTCTTTACGATTTGAATAAGATTGATTCTCGAATACTTCTAAAACATTCCGTTCGATAAAGATTTGTTTAAGTGCATCAGGTAACTCAACAACTCGATTTGCCCCCTCAAGAACAAGCGTTACTTCAATCTCATCGTCACCTTTTAATCCGCTCTTCTCACGATGTTCTTTTGATAATGGAATTAAAAATAACCCATTCATTGTCGCAACAGTACTTTGGTATTCATAGTCTCCAATGATAACTTTAACTCCAGGTTTTTTACCTGCCTGTAAGCTTTCTAGATTCTCTAACGGCACTACTATTCCCGTATTATTTCCAAATGCTTTTATAACCGTTTTAAAAGTGGTTTTCATATAATTTCCTCATCAAAATCTTATCACATTTCAAAATATTACTATACATATACAATCTACTCACTTTTTTTCAATAATATTTTGTGCAAAATCAATGTTTATGTTAATCCCATTACCACGTATGTAATAGGTTGTTGTTGTTGAAGGTAAGCCGTCTTTATCATAGGAGATATTATGTACTTTAAATCCTGGTAATCTCTTTGGTACTTTTAAGACCGAACAAACTTCATCACTTAAATTTACTGCATAAATTGTTCGATAGTTCGACCCAAACTGATAACTATAATTAAGATGTAAATTATGCGTTAAAAATGATTGTTCGAAATCGAATTGTTCAATATTCGGGAATCGTTTAAGTGGATAATGAAAGTAAAAATATGCTAATGGGATATCATCCGCTTCATAAATACGAGTAACTTCCAATACTTCATCTTTAGGACTCAACCCTAAATCACCCATCGTTTCCAAATTAAAAGGAAGAACCTTTTTATGAATTAGCTTAACTTTAGCAGTTAATCCACCTTTTTCAATCAATTCAGCCATTGGTTGAATCTTCTGTAAGAAATCAAGATCAATTGTATTCTCAACGACAAATGTACCTTTTCCACGATGCCTACGAACCAAATTTTGATCCATTAAATGATTATATGCATCTTGGACGACCGTTCTCGAAATATCGAGAGTCGTCATCAACTCTTGTTCAGTTGGGCATTGTTCACCTGGGTTTAGAATCCCCGAATGAATCATATTCTTAATTAGACGATACAACTGTATATTTAAAGAGATAGATGAATTTCTATCCAATTTATAATTTAATAAGTTCATTAGTCCGCCTTCATCTCAATTAAATGTCTAGATCCTGGAAAATAGGATATTTTATGAAAACATAAATCATTATTCGTAAAGCGATGGAAGAAAATAAATTTAAACATCGCATCCCCTTTTTCTGAATTAAATAAAGCAAGATTAAAATCATCTGCGCCAATGACATTAATTTGTAACTTCGCTTCAACTTTTTGAGTTTTAAAACGTTCAAGAAAGATAGTTTCAATTTCATTACTATCAGAAATCATTTCTGGTAGATCAGGATAGAGCGATTTGGGAAAATAATAGTTTTCGAAAATAATCGGTAAACGATCCGCATAGGTTACTTTCTTAATATTATAAAAACTATCATACTTTTCATCCAATAAACTTGGAATATCCACACGATTTACGCAATCTAGTACAAGTAATCTTGAACTATGATTAAAATTTAATTCTTTTAAATATGCTTTATTATTAGGTTGAAATAGGAAATTCGATAAGTATAAATTACGTTTAACAAATGTTCCACGACCTTGTTGACGCACAATAATACCTTCATCGATAAGGGATTGATAAGCTCTACGAACAACGGGACGTGAAATATTGTAAAAACTACAAAGAAGCTCCTCTGTCGGTAATTGTTGCCCTTCTGTATAAATGTTTTCAGCGATTGCATTCTTAAAATAGTTCTTTAATTGAACATAAAGTGGTTCTTTGGATATTTTATTAATCTCTAAATGTATATTCATATTGTTCAAATAGTAACAAATTTCGCAATATTTGTCACAGCTTTTGGGTACTTTTCATTTTATATTTTGTTATTTGTAAAATATATGTTACTTATTAGATAATAAAGGCACTTTAAATAATAATTTTCAATAAAAGTGTAACATTAGATTCAATTTTAGTTTTATACCATTTGACATAACGTTTACTGTCGCATTTGTAACAATAATAAGTTAATATGATTAAGTACATAAAGGATATAATCATGCAAGAAAATAAAACTAATCGATTAAGTATTGTCATACTCTCACTCGCTATTCTAATAAGTAGTTTATGGATTGGCTATTCAATTCAAAAAATTAATATAATAGATTCAAGTAATCAATCAAAATCATTAATCACCCAAGAAGAAGCTGCAAATTATTTAAGTTTAACACCAGAAACTTTTGAAGATCTGATCTTCAATGATTTAATGGAAAGAAGTAAACATACATCGTATGATACTTATGCATTTCTACCTTATGTAATTGTTAATGAAAAGAAATATTTTAATTTAGAGTTGCTTGATTTATGGGTTGAATACAATAGTTTAAATCATACTAGTTTTAAAACAAACTAATACATTTTGAAATGAAGTGTATTTTTTGAGCAATTGACTTAATTTATAATCAAATGTGAATTATAATCGATAAAAAGAGAGGATGATACATTATGTCATTTCAAGCTTATATCGATAATATAAAAAAAATAACCAATCTTACACCTGAACAAATTCGTGTTAAAGCGATTGAACAAGGTATTTTAACCGAAAATATGAAAGCTACCGTATTAACAGATTGGTTAAAACGAGAATTCAATTTAGGACATGGACATGCGATGTCTATGTGGAAGTATTTCATTGATCATGATTGGGTTCAAACAAAGCATACTAAATTGTAATTATGATTAACGTTGAACAAAATTACTTTGTTTGATAAAATAAAAACGTTCATATAAGGAGGTGAAAGACGATGTTTATGTGTTCGACAAAAAATACACTTAATAATAATGTACATCTATTTGATGCTTTTTGTCGTACAATTACATTCAAAAATTCTTCATTTAACAAGGGACAAGTGTCTCTAAATGAAGAAGGATGCTAAACATGAGTCTTTTACGAATACTATTCATTCGAAAGTCTTAGCGTTTTAGCTAAGGCTTTTTTTATCCTTCTTCGATCTTAAAAGAAAGAAGAAATAAACATGAAAATACAATTAAATAACTTAACAAAAATATATACTGAAGAAATCATTCTCGATGAATTGAATTTAGAAATTATCATTGGAGAACATTTAGCCTTAGTTGGTAAAAATGGTTCTGGAAAATCAACTTTATTAAAGATTATTGCTGGAATTGAGAACTACCAAAGTGGGTTACTCATAATCCCTAAAAATCTTAAAATTGGATACGTAAATCAACTATTCCTCCCTTTTAATGGAAGTGTTTTAGACTATCTAATGCGACCATTCGAAGAATTAATTAATCTTGAAACAAAGATGCGAGAATTAGAGAAAAGAATGGGTATAGAATATGATAATCTTGAATCAATTTTAACCGTTTACGAGAAAGTTCAAAATCAATTTATTAGTAAAGGCGGCTATGAACTGGAATCGAGACGTGCCATGATTACGAATGGGTTAGGCATACAGAATTTACTTGATGATTCTTATAATCAATTATCTGGGGGTCAAAAAACTCGCGTAGAATTAGCACAATTACTAATTTCAGATTGTGATGTCCTATGTTTAGATGAGCCTACAAACCATTTAGATTTGCAGGGTATTCTTTGGTTAGAATCATTTATTCAAAACACCAAGAAAACAGTAATTCTTGTGTCACATGATCGTGAATTCTTGAATCAAACAGTAAAGAAATACCATGAACTTGAGTTTGGTTCATTAAGAACTTACTATGGAGATTATGCGACTTTTCGTGAACAGAAACGTCAAGTATTTGAACAAATGGTTTTAGATTATGAAATTCAACAAAAAGAAATACAACGAATTAAATTAATGATTCGTCGATTCAGACAATGGGGACTTGAAGGTGACAATGAAGATTTTTATAAACGTGCAAAAATGTGGGAAAAACGTTTAGAAAAGATCGAACAACTCCCAAAACCTAAAGAATATAAACAATATCCATTTTTATTAAATGAAGCATTTAGAAGTGGGAAGAATGTCTTAAAACTAAATAATGTTAGTGTTGGTTATGATTTTCCGTTGGTAGAAAATATAAACCTAGAAGTATTTAGAAAAGATCGAATTGCGATTCAAGCTCCAAATGGGTTGGGTAAAACAACACTTATTAAAACGATTTTACAAGAAATCCCAATCCTGTCTGGAACAATCAGTATTGGTTCGAATGTCCATTTTGGATACTTACCGCAACTTTTCCATTTTGAAGAGAATCAAACACGTTTATTAGCCTACGTTCAATATGAGTGTGAAGTTAATGAAGAAAGAGCAAGACAATATCTAGCGACATTTGGTTTCTATCAAGCAGATGTTTTTAAACCATTATCATTCTTAAGTGGTGGTGAATCAGTACGAATAAAGCTATTGGTTATGATGACTAAAAACTTTAATTGCTTAATTCTGGATGAACCAACTAATCACTTAGATGCAGAAAGTGCTGAAATAATTGAATCAACACTTAAGGCATATGATGGAACATTAATTATAATCTCCCACGATCGATATTTCCTTAATCGTATTAATGTCACAAATTTTTATTTAACAAACGAAGAGAGAACCCAATAACGGGTTCTCTTAACTTTTTTTAGGTTTTAATACACTGAATAATAGTAATCCATTTAATACAATCGACCCAACCGCAAGAATTGTGGATGCAAGAAGCAAGAAGCTATGTGTATCTAGAAGTATATACCAACTTTCAGAATAAACTAGGAAGTCTGTATTTTCGATATTAAATAGTAGTGCAGTAATTGTTAGAGATAAACTAATCAATATTCCAATTGTATTAATCGAAGGCTTCGATAATTTTAATATGTACAAAATCATTGGAATTATCCAAGCCAAGATACCTACAATTAGTATTACGATACTAGAGAAAACGAACATGCATAGAAATCCCCCTTCAATTATAAATATTTAAGCACTCTAATACTTAGTATACATAGTTTTATGAATACAAACAAAACTTTTAGCGATTAAATGATGTGATATTATTACGAACAAAATCTTCAAAACGATTTGGTTCTTTACCAACAAGTTTAAAGAAATCATCTGTAATCATTTTTGCGGTTCCCATACGAGTCATAAAATACAATGCGACTGTCACATTCACATATGCTTTATCAAGTTTGCGGTGATTTATATAATAACTACGGTATTTAAAGTAACTTGGCTTAGCATATATAATTGTTCGACCTAAAACATGACTAAGTATTTTAGCGACTTGATGATAATCGAGTGCTTCGGAACCTGTTAACGTGTATTTTGTGTTAATGTGTTGTTCAAAATTATGCAAGATTAAGGCAATTGCATGGCCAATATCAGACGCATCAATAAAACTCGTCTTACTATTACCTGCCGGAACATAAATCATATCTTTTAGTTTAATTTCATCAGCATGAATTCCAGAGATATTCTGCATAAAGAAACCTGGTCTAATATGTGCATATGGAATACCTAACTCTTCTATTTTTTTCTCAATTTTATAGTGTGGTGGAATTGTATTCTTCTCGATTCCCATTAATGATAAAAATGCGATGAGTTTAATCGAATGTTTTTTTACTGCCTCAAGAAAAGGATACAGATCTGTTGGTTTGCCAAGATGTGGAGGTCGCATTAAGAATACTCGATCAATATCCTTTAAGGCATTATCAAATGTCTCTGGACGAGTAAAATCAAATTCCACAACTTCAACTTCATCGTTAAACATCAACCTTAATTTTTGAGTATTTGTACCTGCTGCCACAATCGTTTCATTATACGTTAATAGATTCTGGATAACATATTGTCCAACATTACCAGATGCGCCAGTCACAAGTATCTTCATTCTTCAATTTCCTCTAGAATTTCATTTGCTTTGTTTAATAATTCTATAAGGGTATTAAATTCATTAAGCCCCATTTTCTCAATCATCATATCAATTGATTTATAGTAATCATTAATGGTCGAGTTTACTAAATTCATACCTTTCTGTGTGATTCTGAGTGAATAACTACGCTTATCTAACATTGAAATAGTTTTCTCTAAATAAGCAAGTCTGAGTAATGGTTTTATCATTGACGTTACAGAAGGTTTTGCGATTTTGAAGAACTGACTGATCATCAATGGTGTAACTTCATCATCCTGTTTAGACGTAAAGATAAGTACTCCCATTTCACTTGCTCTAATAGGCAGATCCCTTTTTACTTTCATATTCAATCGACAAAACATCCCAATTGTATCCGCACTTCGCATTAAGTCTATTGTCATAGTTATCTCCTAATATAGTTAGATAGACTAACTATATTATTAAGATGTTCATATGTCAAATAAAAAATCTCTTTTCAGAGATTTTAACTATCATCTTAAACTTTTAATATGCCACGGAATCCTCTAGCACTATAATATGAATCTGCGCCATTATGATAGGTAAAAATCGTATCATAACGTCGATCACAGAAGATAGCTCCACCTAAACTTCGTATATTACCAGGTGTTTTTACCCAACTTGATGTCTTTAAATCAAACACACCATTCGTTTGTAACTCACGATATTGTTCTTCCGTTAATACGTCAATTCCCATTTCGAGTGCCATGTTTAATGCACTATTCACTGGTTTATTTTCTTTACGTGCTTGTAGTGCTTCATCGTCGTAACAAATACTTCTTCTACCTTTAGGCGACTCAGCTGAACAATCCATAAATATGAATTCTCCTGTGACTGGATCTACACCTACTACATCCGGTTCACCTTCTGTTTCTTCCATTTCATTAAGTGACCAAAGTTTTTCAGTATTTAAATTCAACTTCTCTTGTACATCATTCCATTGCACATCAGGATGACGATGTTTGTTTTTCTCAAAACGCGTTTCTAAAACCTTAAGTAATTCTACTTGTTTATCATGAGCTAAACTTCTGTTTTTATTTGCCATATATTATCCTTTTCATTGTTTAAACAATCCTTTGTTTATTTAAGATACATCTTTAATATTATTCCTTCAAGTAACATACATTATTTATCCATTTCAATCAGACTCGTCAACTTACTTAGTGCTATTTCCCACCCTATCTGATTATCTTCTAACGAAACACCAATCGGTATATTGTCATGGACTATGGTTAAATCAGACCCACCTTTAGATTCGATAAGTGTATATGTAATTGTCATTAAACCTTGCATATCATTATGGTCAGTTTCGAATTCATCGATTTCAATAATTTCATCATACGGTTTTAGCTTTTTAAAGTATCCATGATATGTATCGATATTATTTATTGTTTTCCCAACTTCATTTATATCAGTATATTCTAACGATATTCTAAATGTACCCTTCTCTTTCGCTTGATAATCATGCACAATACATCTCATATCGTCTGGAACTTTCCATTTTGATATTAAGTTCCTATCCAAAAGTGTATGATAAACTTTTGATTTGGGTGCATTTAAATGAACAGTCAGTATCGTTTTACGCTCAGGCATATTAGTTACCTAAATAATTACATTTATAACTAACATGCATTCTTCCTTCAGGTAATTCCAATGATTTTATACGTTCTAATTTTATATTCAATCCATCACTTGATTCAAATGGTCTAAATCCATCTTTTAATAAGATTGGAATTGTATCAATCTGTAACTCATCTACTAAGAGCGTTTTCAAACAAACCATGCAGGTTAATGCACTACCGATAATATTAACATCTCTATCACCGGCTGCTACTTTTGCTTTTCTAATCGCATCACCATAACCACTTGTCACAAAGGTAAACGTTAAATTATCATTTTCTTTGGGATGTTTCTCAGGAAGTGTATCTGTAACTACAAAGATTGGGACTTGATATTCATAATACTCTGCATATAGATCCACATCATCTGCCATTGCATATTCTTTTCGCGACATAACAACTGCCCCAGTTGTTAATATAGATTCTTTCATATAATCACTTTGAACAAGAAATTCATGATCTGGATAGAGTGAATTAACACTACCTGATATGTCTTCGGCAAATCCATCGAGTGAAACAGTAAAACCTAAAATAACTTTTCCCATACAAGTACCTCGTACCATAGATTATCTTCTATGAATGTTAAGAAAATTATAGCGCTTGTAGAAAGAATCCTATTGAATAATGCTCATGCACTTTTAGAAATGCCACATCCATTCTCCATTTATTCCTCCATTTGGACCAAACTTATTTTGTTTCATGGAGAAAATCGCATATCCTTCTTTAATATCATTCTCTAATTTATAGCTAAACTTATAAAATTTGTAACTCAACTCGCGATCTTTATATTCATCACACATTGGGCAATCAGAACGATCAATTTCGTCAATTATAATATTCTTTCCTCCAATGGAATTAATCTTTTCTGATATAACATCTAATCTTTGTTTATACACACGTCTTGAAGTAGTAGTTATCATCCAAACAGAAACAATTATTCCGATTATGAATAGTCCATATAATATAAATTGAATTTCCATTTTATTTCCCTCCATTTGTACATATATCTTCATTAAACTCTTTTAATTCATTAAATCAAGTAAATCTAAATCAAAAAAAATATATAACAATAAAGTTATATATTCATCTACGATTTTGCTTTAAAATATTTCCAATTCCCTTCAGAAATAACTTCAACAACTCCATCAACCACTTTAATTCCGGTTTGATCATCGATTGCGTAACAATCACAATCCATTGTTTCAGCCCATTTAACTGCATTTGCCATTTTATTATCTGGCAACATTTCATGATCTAAATGTGGAAATAGTGCGAAATTTACAAGGTTCATAGTTAAATCATTGCCGGAAGGTTGTTTCCACCCTACAAAGTCATCCCCAATACGTGGCGCCATTATCATACTCCCTGCACTTAATCCAACATAAACTACATCTAGATTTGGTAAAAGTTCCGCAAGTCCCGATTGGTTCATCCAATAATTTAAATATAAAGGATCTCCTCCATTCACTAGGATTACATCGGTTTCTTTTACAATTGGAACCCAAAGTTCCTTATCAATACTTGGTAAAGCAGTAAGCTCAAGAACTCCCATTGATTTCCAACCTAATTCACACATCGGAGTTGTAGCTTGACCACTTAAAAATTCCCATGCATGTCTTGGCCCTTCCGGTATTGCGTAAATAGCGGTAGGAATACACAATGCGGTTGATTCATTGATTGGTTTCCCTAACATTTCAATTAATGTATTCTCTAAACTTTTATTCTTTATTCCTGCGGATGTTAATAGTAATTTCATATTTTCTACCTTTTCCTATGCTATTTTTTAACAGTATTTATACTAAGTTAATCTTAATTTAACTAGCTTTGAAAGTAAAACGCACTTATAATCAATTATTCGCTTGCAGTAGAACTTCTATATCTCGAGCAGGCATTGGTTTGTAATAATAAAATCCTTGTATTTCATCACATTTTCGTTCGGCTAGAAATGCTTCCTGTTGTATAGTTTCAACCCCTTCTGCGATAACATTTAGACCTAATCTTTTCGCTAAAATAATAATTGTTTCAATAATCGCTTCATCTTTTTTATCCTTATTAATCCCTTGAATGAATGGCATTGGTATCTTAATTTTATTTATTGGTAATAGTTTTAAATATTGTAGCGAAGAAAACTCTGTTCCGAAATCATCTATCGAAATGTAAATACCCAATTTCTGTAAATCATTTAAAACACTAATTATTAGTTCAGTGTCATTCATCGCAATACTCTCAGTAATTTCAAACTCAAGATATTGTGGTAACAGTTTTGTTTCTTCCAATATTTCTTTAATTTGATTTATTATTTCGAGATTTTTAAATTGACTAATGGACAAATTTACAGCAATTCTAGTAGGTGTTAAGTTTGCATCTTGCCAAGCTTTATTTTGCGAACATACAGTATTCATAACCCACTTTCCTATCGGATTAATAAGTCCTGTTTGTTCTGCTAAAAGGATGAACTTACCAGGTTCAACAAATCCTAACTCTGGATGATTCCATCGAAGTAGTGCTTCAAGACCTACAATTTTCTTAGTACTTAAGCTAATTTGTGGTTGATAATAGACTTCTAGTTCGTTTCTCTCTAATGATTGATAAAGGCCATTACTGAGCTTCATGTTTTCTGTAATGTTATCTTTCATGATTGTTGAACAAAGTACAGATTGGTTTTTACCCATTTGTTTAGCTTTATACATCGCTATTTCAGCATTCTTTATAATCGTTTCATATGTTTCCCCATCTACAGGAAAGATTGAAATTCCAATACTTACATTCATATATATCTCATTGTTATTCAATTCAAACGGTTGTCTAATCGCATCCATGATGGCATTTGAGAACTCAATGATATCTTCTTTACTTTCAAAATTCTGGGACATAATTACAAATTCGTCCCCTCCAATCCTTGCTACGATATTACCTTCTTGTACAAGTTTAAGAAGCCTTTTCGCAACAGCTTTAAGCAGTTCATCCCCTTGATTATGACCAAGTGTATTATTTACAACTTTAAAATCATCAATATCCATAAGAAAGATTCCAATTGGTTTCTCAACCCAGTTTGCTAAATTTATTGCTTGTTTAAGCCAATCCACTAGCATTAATTGATTAGGTAAACCAGTTAATGAATCATTATATATACTCTGTTTACTTTTCTCTATAGATTTCTTTCGAAGAGCTATTTGGTTCTCTAACTCATCAATAATGACGGATAATTCTTTTGCGCGAGCTGCTTTCTCTTTTTGTTGATACGCAAGTTCAATATTAGCTGTAACAAGCTCAGAGGCTCGATCAGCCTTTTCACTTTGTTGGTACGCTAGTTCTTTATTTGCTGTGACCAACTCGGACGCACGATCCGCTTTTTCACTTTGTTGGTACGCTAGTTCGATATTTGCTGTGACCAACTCTGATGCTCGATCAGCCTTCTCTCCTTGTTGATATGCTAATTCTTTATTTGCAGTAACTAATTCTGAAGCACGATCCGCTTTTTCACTTTGTTGATACGCTAATTCTATATTCGCAGTCGCTAACTCAGAGGCTCGTTCTGCTTTCTCACCTTGTTGATAAAGAAGTTCTTTACTCGCTTTAATAAATTCAGAGGCTCGATCAGCTTTTTCTCCTTGTTGGTAAGCTAATTCTTTATTAGAAGAAACTAACTCAGAAGCTCGATCTGCTTTCTCGCCCTGTTGATACGCTAATTCTATATTCGCAGTAACAAGTTCAGATGCACGATCTGCTTTCTCACCCTGTTGATACGCTAATTCTATATTCGCAGTAACAAGTTCAGAGGCTCGATCTGCTTTCTCTCCTTGTTGATATGCAAGTTCTTTATTTGCTGTGACTAATTCTGAAGCTCGATCTGCTTTTTCTCCTTGTTGGTAAGCTAGTTCTTTATTTGAAGATACTAATTCAGA
>DASSDQ010000009.1:0-28094 GCA_035697025.1 Erysipelotrichaceae bacterium
ATTTAATGTGCATTTTATTGGGGTTAACTCGAAAGGTACTCCAACAGATGGATTTAGTACAGTTTACGCTGTGAAGGACTTAGAAACAGCTGTGATGATGAGTGATGTGGTTGTGATTACTTTGCCATTGAACGAACAGACTAATAACTTATTTAGTCGAGAAATAATCTTTAAGATGAAAAAAGGATCTATTTTATTAAATGTTGGAAGAGGAAGAATTATTGATGAAGTTGCGTTAGTTGAAGCACTTGAATCTGAACATCTGGGTTTTTGCGCATTGGATGTTATGGCTAAAGAACCAGTTGAAAAAGATTCTGTTCTATGGGATTGTAAGAACTTACACTTAACACCCCATGTTAGTGGAACAGGTGATTACACAAAAGAAAGACTTTGGAATATATTCGAAGAGAACTGTCATCTCTTTGTCCAAGGAATAGAATTAAAAAATATCGTATAAAAAGGGACTAGGTAAACTATACCCCATAGAGTAGACACGATAAAAAAGGTCGTGACTCCTGTATGGGGTATAGTTTAAGGTCCCTTTATTTATATTCGTTGTATTTTAGATTCTTTCCTTTAACAATATCTTTCGGATATTTTTTACGATTATCCTTCATCTTTTCTTCTAAAGCAGAATTTATATCAATTTGATACAAATCACATAGTCGTAGTAAATAATAGTAAACATCTGCACATTCATCTTCAATCATCTTACGATGCGTATTTAAATATTCGATACTTTGTGAATCATCTTTAAATCTAAAGTGTTGAAGTAACTCATTACTCTCTGTACTTAACCCAATTGCTAAATCCTTAATGGAATGGAATTGGTCCCAGTCTCTTTCTTCACAAAACTCTCTAATCGAGTGAATTAATTCTTCTTGATTCATTATCGTCCATTTCCTTCATTGATTAATGCATATAAGAAATGATCTTTCCATTCACCATTCACATGGAATGCTTTTAGTAATCGACCTTCAAAGATAAAGTTAAATTGAGTTAAGAGTTGAATTGTATAAACGTCATCTGGTAGGACTGGCGCATAGATTATATGTACACTTCGATTCTTGAATAAGAAATCGATGATACTTCTCAGAATAAGTGATCCAAACTCAATATTACGATAACGATAATCGATTAAAATTCGCATTGTCACATGATTATGATTTCGATTAGGATCGCGAACTGTTTTAACTTTCGCTAGAATTTTTTTTGAGTTATGCGATAGAATCCCAAACGCATACCCTTCATCTCGTTCAAAATCGATTACACTTTGTATAACAAATTTCTGTTGAACCTCTATCGTATAGAAATCTGATAATTTAGTCGTAGAAAAATTATCGACATAGAATCGGTTTTCTTGGTGAAACTTGAGCCATAATTCAGCTTTTATTTCGTGCATCGGTTTTATAATGTATTCGCCACATTGTATTTGCATAATATCTAGCTCTATTTTAAGTGATTCATAGATTAAAATATAGATATTTGATAGAATTTAAGTAATAAAGATTTTATTTAATCATTTAACAACTTTTACAAGGAGATTAAACATGCCTATTCACTATCCAATCCATATCACAGGACATAAACATCCAGATACGGACTCCATTTGTTCTGCTATTGGTTATACACATTTAAAGAATAAGCTCGGATTTGATTCGATTGCTTGTCGTTTAGGTGAGATAAACCATGAAACGGAATATGTTTTAAAACGATTTGGATTTGAGCATCCAATGATTTTAGATGACGCGAGAATGCGTTTAAATGAAATCGATATTGATCGAGCTGTCACCATAAAAGAAGAAACCACAATTTTTGAGGCATGGCAGTTAATGAGTACTGAGAAGAAAGTACTTTGTGTTGTGGATGATCAAAATGTATTGCTTGGTGTACTAACAAATTCAAATTTATCATCGGTTGCGATGGGAGATACAGCGAAGAGTATTGAACTGCTAAGCAAAACACCGATTGAGTATATCGTAAAGACTATTAGCGGGGCGTTAATCTATTCACCCAAGCAAACCCGTTTAAACGGTAAAGTGAGTATTATCGCAGTCGCAGAACATAAGTTAGATAGTTATGAATTGAAAGATCGTACAGTTATTGTTGGGAATGATGCGGAAGCACAACTTCAAGCAATTGAAAAAGATGCGGCATGTCTTGTCATCGTTTGGGCTGATTTTGTAAGAGAAGAAGTCATCAAAGCCGCCAAAGATAAAGGATGTGCGATTATACTATCAGGTCATGGGACTTTGAATACATCCCGTTATATCTTCTACTCCTCACCAATCAAATTCATTATGTCCACAAACCTTGTGACATTCGATAAGTCTGAGTTTGTGGATGATGTGTTGAATAAAGTTGTTAAGTCACGGTATAGAAGTTATCCAGTTGTGGATGATAAAGGTAAGATATACGGATTGATTTCACGTTATCATCTTTTAAATGCACGTCGCAAACAAATTATTCTTGTGGATCATAATGAAATTGCACAAAGTGTAGATGGATTAATGGAAGCTGATTTAATAGAAGTTATCGATCATCATAGAATTGGTGATATACAAACAAATAAACCAATTAACTTTAGAAATCAATTAGTCGGTAGTACATGTACCATTATTGCGAACTTGTATGATGAGAATCGAGTACCTTTAGATAAGAATATGGCAGGATTATTATGTGCTGCCATCTTATCAGATACTTTAAACTTTAAATCGCCAACAACTACGTTAATTGATATTCATACAGCACAACGTTGTGCAAGAATCGCAGAGTTAAATACAGATGCTTTAGCGAAAGATATCTTTACAGAAGGCGCGGGCTTACATGAGAAATCAGCACTTGAAATAATTGAGAATGATATCAAAGAATTCCAAATTGGAAATTATCGTGTACGTGTTGGTCAAATGAGCTTATTTGATATTAACCAAGTTGAAGCAGTACGAGAAGATATTGTGAAGGCAATGAAGAGCTATGTCGATGAGAAACGTATTGATTTAATTCTCTTACTATTCACAAGTTTAGAACACCATGGATCCGCAATGTTATACATGGGTAAAGAAAAGTGGATTGCGGAAGAAGCGTATAACGGTATCGATAATAATCGTTTAAGTTTATTTCCTGATATCTTATCGCGTAAGAAACAAGTTATACCGAGATTATCCAGTGTCGTGGAAGGAAGGACAAGTCTATGAATATCGCAACAGTAGGGACTTCGGTTATTACGCAACATTTCATTGATGCGCTTAAGCATGAACCATTCTTTAAATTAACGCATATTTATTCTAGAAGTGAAGAAAAAGGTTTAGAGTTTGCGAGCCAATATAGTGATGTTGGGGTGATAAGTGATTGGAATGCGTTATTAAGCCATCCTGAGATTGATGTGATTTACTTGGCTAGTCCAAATGATGTTCATTTCACGCAATGTATCGATGTATTAAGAGCCAATAAACATGTTATCTGTGAAAAACCTTTTGTCAGTAATTTACGTGAATTTAATCAGGTTATGGAAGTTGTGAATGAAACCAAACATTTCTGTTTTGATGCGATGACGGTGATGCATCTTCCAAATCTTAAAGTACTTAAAGAAGCTCTTGATAAGATTGAACCAATTAAACTTATGAATAGCGCAATGGTTCAATACTCAAGTCGTTATGATGTATTACTTCAAGGCACAATCCCAAATATTTTTGATTTAGATCATTCAGGTGGCGCATTAATGGATTTGGGTGTTTATCCAATGGGTTTAAGTATCGCATTGTTTGGTAAACCAGAATCACTACACTATGAATGTAATCGATATGTCAATGGCATCGATTTATCGGGTGTATTGACGCTAAAATATCCAGATAAGGTTGTTGTATGTGTGATTGGTAAAGATAGTCGCGGACAAAACTTTACGTATATTAGTGGAGAAAAAGGCGCAATTGTTGTGCCTGAACAAGCATCACGTTTAGTAAGTGTTCAGTTAGTTACACCAAAGGAAACGGTAGAACTTGGTGTTGAGCAAGCGAAAAATGCGATGGTTCATGAAATCCAAGCGTTTGCGGAAATATTAAAAAACAACGATTGGGATACATTCCAATCACATGTTAAGAATAGTGAAATATTAATGACGTGTTTAGATGAAGCACGTAAACAAGCTAATATCGTGTTTAAAGCGGATAAAATTTAATCTGCACTTATAAAGAAATCTAAATAAGGTAGATTATGAGGGATCCAATTTAATTGTTTGATTGTACTTTTATCAACCCAAAATAATTCATTGTATACTTTTGGAGTTAGTTCTTGATAAGGGATAATTTTATAGAAATGTAAAACGAAGATACCATATTCATTCTCTACAGTAATTGATTTTAGAAATTGATGATTAAACAATAAAAGGTTTACTTCTTCAAAAAGCTCACGTTTAAGCGCATCTTCGAGTGATTCATTCACTTCAACCTTACCGCCTGGACATTCGATATATCCAAGGTAGGGTTCTGATAAGCGTTTCGCTACGCAAAGTTTATGATTATCATAAATTAGACCTATTACAACATGTTTCATAGGTCGATTATAACAATTCAAATTATTAAAGGGTAGAGGTCAATATGAAAATCGCATTACTATATGATTTTGATAAAACGTTATCGTACAAAGACATGCAAGAGTATGGTTTTTTTGATGACTTGAAGATAGAAGATTCCACGACGTTTTGGAGTCATGTGAACCAAAAAGCTGAAATGGAAGAGATGGATCATATACTAGCATACCTACATGAAATGATTGTTCAGACGCAAGCACGCGGAATTAAGTTAAGTCGTGATATGTTAGCGAGATATGGGTCACAAATTGATTTTTATCCTGGAGTTGTGGAATGGTTTGAACACATTAATAAAGTTGCGAAAAGTCAGTCGATTGAACTTGAACACTATATAATTTCATCCGGATTAAAAGAGATAATCGATAATACTCCAATCGCGCAATACTTTAAGAAAGTATATGCCTGTGAATATTTATACGATGAAAATGGACAAGCAATATGGCCGAAATTGTCTGTAAATTATACGATTAAAACACAGTTTCTATATCGAATTAATAAAGGTATTTTAGACATCAATAATGATGCGGACCTAAATCGTTACCAAAAAGAAGAGGATCGTCCAGTCCCTTTTAGTCATATGATCTATATTGGGGATGGATTTACAGATGTACCTAGTATGAAACTTGTGAAGATGAATGGCGGACATGCGATTGCGGTTGTGCCGTATGGTAAGAAATCAACGCATGAAAGTCAAACATTATTTGAGGATAGACGTGTTGATTTTGTGGCAGAAGCTGATTATCGCGAAGGTCAAGAAATTGATCGAATTATTCAAGCGATTTTTACATCTTTATTAAGTAAAGCGAAACTAGAAGAGTTAAAACCATGACCCAAAAATCAAATTCAGAACGATTTATTATTGCGTTTAGTTCAATTGAAGGCGAGATGAATCGTAGAGTAAAATCAGATCGATATATTTCATATTCAGAACTTGTACGTCGTATGTCGAATATGGATCGAAATTATCATCGTTTTCAACGATATTTAGAAGAATTTGGGGATTTGCGAAATGCGATTGTCCATGAACGTATCGACGGAGAGGTTGTGGCAGAACCGCATTTAAAAGAAGTAGAATCCATTGAACACATTGCGAAGTTATTAACCGAACCTGAGCGTGTAAAACCAAATTACTTATCCAATGTGGAATATTGTTTAGATACGGATTCACTACAAGTTGGATTAAACAAGTTATTGCCTAAACACTTCTCAAAACTACCTGTATACAACGATAAACTTCAATTTAAAGGGTTAATTACTACGGATGCGATTAATGAGTATCTCGTTAAAAACATTGATAAGATTCAAGGGAAATTGCCAGATATTACAATTAATGATTTACTTTTACAGGATGAGAAACAACGAACAGTTGAGTTTATACCAGCACATTCGACATTACTGAGTGTAGTAATAAAGTTTGAACAATCACTTACTTCAGGTAAACGATTAAATGCACTGATTATTACTCAAGATGGGGCAAGCAATCAAAAACCATTGGGAATTATTTCAGTGTCGGATTTACCTAGAATCTATGAAATTATTAATAAAGATTTACGCTAAGAAATAGGATAAGTGAATAGTAAATATATGGGACAAACGCAAAATGAGCTTTTGTCTTTTTTATTGATTCAATCACTAACGCAATTATAAAACTATTACGTAATACACTTAGAAAATCATAATTGTTTAATATGAGTGATAAGCCAAAAAGAATATATACATCACCTATTCCGAATCCATTTGTACTTAATGAGATTAGCAATAATACAAAACAAATGCATAGATTGAAATAACTTATGTAAATAGGTTGATTGATATAATGCATCAAAATACATAAATAGAATAAGATGATTAATCGATCACTGATAGATTGAATTCGATCATCCATCCAGGATAATACGAATAGAATACTTAATAAACAATATGAAACGAAATTTAGTGACAGTAAATAGATTGGGATAATTAATAAGTATTCATACATAAATAATGTACGTAGAGAATAGTTCTTGTTTAAATATTGTTCAAACTTAATCAAAGTATAGATAAGTGTCATATATTAATTTACGCTTTAAATAGTATTATCCATAAAAAAAGTGAGCTAAGCTCACTTAAACTGATATTTTAGAATTGGATTACGTGCAGCTTGTACATCATCAACACGTTTAACTGGAGTTGTATATGGCGCATTAAGGATCTTTTGAGGATCATCATAGGCTAATTGTTTAAGATCTTTTAAGACTTGAATAAAGTTATCCATACTTTCTTTACTTTCCGTCTCTGTTGGTTCAATCATAAGAGCTTCATGAACGATTAGAGGGAAGTACATGGTAGGTGGATGCATCTGATAATCAAGCAGTGCCTTACAAATGTCTTTCGCACTTATTCCAGTTTCTTTTTTAAGTTGAGCTAAACTTATGACAAACTCATGCATACAGGTTTGCGGATACGCAACGGGGAAGGTATCCTTTAATGCGTTCATCATATAATTCGCATTAAGTACTGCATTCTGACTCGCTGATTTTAATCCTTCACAGCCTAAACTTAAGATATAGGTATAGGCACGAACATTAACTAAGAAGTTACCATAATATGAACGCATGCGTCCGATACTTAATGTATCTCTTTCGTCAATATATCGATAACCATAGGCTTCTTTGATTAACGTACCTTGAGGTAAATAAGGAACTAAACATGATTTAACCCCAACTGGTCCACTACCAGGTCCGCCACCTCCGTGTGGAGTAGAGAATGTTTTATGTAAGTTAAGATGTACGACATCAAAGCCCATATCCCCTGGTCGTGCTGTACCCATAATCGCATTAAGATTAGCTCCATCGTAATAGACTAATCCACCAACTTCATGGACAAGACGTGCTATTTCACTAATGTTTGGATCGAATAACCCAAGTGTATTTGGATTCGTCAACATCAATGCGGCTACTTCATCATTTAAGACGGCTTTAAGTGCTTCGACATCAACACCACCCTCATTGTTTGAAGGTACACTGACAACGGTATAACCAGCCATACTAGCACTTGCAGGATTCGTACCATGTGAACTATCTGGGACAATTACCTTTGTGCGTTTATTATCGTTATGTGCTTTATGATATGCACGAATTAAGAGTAATCCAGTAAATTCTCCATGAGCTCCCGCTGCTGGTTGAAGGGTAAATGCGTCCATGCCTGTTATTTCAGTAAGAGATAAACTAAGTTTATCCATTAATTCAACTGTACCAGGAATACTTGATAATGCTTGATCAGGATGAATTGAAGTAAATCCTTCGAGACTTGCCGCAAACTCATTGAGTTTAGGATTGTATTTCATCGTACAAGAACCTAGAGGATAGAATCCATTATCAACCCCAAATGAATAACGTGATAATTCCATATAATGACGTACGATATCAACTTCACTTACTTCAGGTAAACGTGCTTTTGATAAACGTACATACTTCTCATCTAATTTAACTTCAGGGACATCACATGCATTAAAGCGTACAGCACGTCTAAACGGAACACTTCTTTCAAAAATGAGTTGACTCATACAAGGACCTCCTTTAGACGATTAACGACACGATCAATATCTTCTTTTTTAATGGTTTCTGTACAACACCATAATGTTTCATGTGAACTTAGGCTTAATCCAGATAATACATTAATTTCATCGAGTACACGTTCGATCACTGTGTTCTCAAGTGGACTAACTGTCACAAATTCATGAAAGTATGGACCTGAATATTTAAGTTTAAAGCCTAATTTAACCAACTCATTCGCAAAGTAATGCGCTTTACGCATACTGTGTTCAGATACTTCTTTTAATCCACTTGGACCAACAGAAGCTAAATACATGGATGCGGTTAAAGCCATTAAGGCTTGGTTAGAACAAATACTTGAACTCGCTTTTTCACGACGAATATGTTGTTCACGAGCTTGTAAGGTTAATGTGAAAGCACGTTTACCATTTTCATCGACTGTTTGTCCAACAATACGACCTGGTAATCTACGAACTAAGTCCGCACTCGCAGCCATAAACCCTAAGAAAGGACCTCCATAAGACATTGGAATACCCAATGGTTGAGCCTCACCAATTGCGATATCGACACCATTTGCACGTGGTGTTTTTAAATAACCAAGTGTCATAGGATTTGTATATTGAACCAATTTCGCACCAGTTGAATGAACAACTTGGCTAATATCCATCACATCTTCAAGTAATCCAAAATAGTTCGGGTGTTGAATAAAAAGAGCTGCACAATTATCGTCACACTTGGATTTTAAATCATCCATATCCACAACACCATCTCTACATTCCACATCCACAATCTCAACATTCAACCATTGTGTATAGGTACGCATGACAGATACAACTTGTGGATGAATATTCTTAGGAACGAGTATTTTACGGCGGTTCTTTTCGATAACCATTTGGATGGCTTCAGCCGCAGCTGTAGCGCCATCATAAACCGACGCATTGCACACATCCATACCTGTTATCTCACACATTGAGCTTTGGTACTCAAAGATGGATTGTAAGATACCTTGACTTAATTCAGATTGATAAGGCGTATAAGCGCTCACAAACTCTTCACGATTACTGAGTTGTTTAACTACACTTGGAATGTAGTGATGTTCAACACCCGCTCCACGAAGAATTGTTTTATATACTTTATTCTTACTTGATAAGTCTTTTAATGTGTCAAAAACACTAAATTCACTTTGACCAAGAGCTAAATTCAAAGGTTTTTGTAAGATTAAATCTTGAGGTAAATTGGCGTAGAGTTCTTCAAGTGAGTTCAAACCAATTTCCTTTAACATTTGAACTTGTTGGTCAGGTGTATTCGATAGGTAATCTGCCATATTAATGTCCCTTATCTAATGCGAGATAATCAGCTTCTGATAATAGTTTAGATGGATCAATTTTACCTTCTACTTTGATTATCCAAGTCTCAAGTGGTTTAGCATTCAATAGTTCAGGTGTATCTTCCAATTCTTTATTAACTTCAATTACTTTTCCGTCAATTGGAGAAAGTATTTCTGAAACAGCTTTAACGGATTCCACATCCCCAAAACGTTCACCAAATGAAACGGTATCGCCAACTTCCGCATTGCTCAAGAAAACGATATCGCCAAGCGCATGTTGTGCATAATCTGAAATACCTACAACTACTGTATTCTCATCTAATGCCATAACCCATTCATGTGATTCTGCGTAATATTTTTCCATTTTGTGCTCCTTTTAACGTTTATAAAACGGTAATTTTACCTTTTCTGCCTTTAATAATTTGCCTCTTACGTCAATCTCAAACTGCGTTTCTTTAAACAATTCAGCTGGGACAAATGCCATAGCGATTGATTGGTTAAGCGTTGGACTCTTAGTCCCGGATGATACCACCCCAACTTTAATTCCATTATGGTATACATCGCATTGTTCACGTGCGATACCACGATCAATGAGTTGAAGTCCAATTCTGCGTTTAATTGGTTTTTCACTTAATGCGTCTTGCGCAATAAACTTCTCTTTGTTTAACTTCACAAACATCGATAAACCAGCTTCTAATGGTGTTGTTTCATCATTAAGTTCATGACCAAACAAAGGCATTGCGGCTTCTAAGCGTAATGTATCTCTACATCCTAATCCACACGGTTCAACCCCTAAATCCTTACCCGTCTCAAGAAATAAATCCCATAAGAATTCAGTGTCAGCCGCATCTGTATAAATTTCATACCCATCTTCACCGGTATAACCAGTACGGCTAATTAGTACATTCTTACCCGCAATATCCACATTTCCTTTGAAGGTATAATATGGCATATCATTGATTGGTGTTAATCGTTTTAAGAGTTCTTGACTGAGTGGTCCTTGAATTGCGATTTGTCCGCAATCATCACTGATGTTTTGAAAGTGTACATCTCCAAATAAGTGTTCTTTTATATAACTTACATCTTTATCAATATTTGATGCATTAACAACTACCAAGTATTCTTCTTCTGCCATACGATAAACCAATAAATCATCAACTGCCGTCCCATCTTTTCGAACTAGTATCCCATAACGAGTTTTATCAATCTCTAAATCGCTAAAATCATTACTAATTAAGTACTGAATATTTGCTAAGGCATCTTTTCCTGAGAAATGTAATTCACCCATATGACTGACATCAAATAATCCAACTTTAGTACGAACCGTATGATGTTCATGAATGATCCCATTAGAATAATGGAGAGGCATTAAATATCCACCAAATTCCACCATATTCCCATTATGATTCTTATGCCAATTGAATAGAGGAGTAATTTTTTCCATAGGTTCCTTTAACGCACAAAAGGCGCTTAAAAAATAAACGCCTTCGTCTTTTTACCTGAAAGATTCTCTTACGATTGCCTCTTCGGTGGATTGACTCTCTCTACGAAGCTTTGTCCAATACCGGTCCCTTTTACCTGAGCGTTTATGCGTATTTCGCCTTCGGTGTCAATTTCTTGATCTCTCCCGGAATCTTCAACCAACTATCTATTTTATTATACCAAGCTTTACCTAAAGCTCAAACTGTAAGTCTCTAAAAACTTCACTTAAACTTGGATGTGCATAGATTATCGTATGAATATCGCGACAATCTACTTTATTTTCCATTATCACAAGACATGTCGCAATCAGTTCGGATGCTTCACTACTCACAATTTCTACACCGATCATCTCAAACTTATCATTCACAATGCATTTTAAGTATGAACGTGTATTCAATTTAATTTTTTGTTTGGCAAGTGAACTAATCAGTATTTTCTTAACTTTATATGTAATACCCAATTCTTTGGCATTTTCTTCAGTTAATCCAGCGTATGCGATTTGAAGTGGAGTATAGATGACATATGGTATTAGTTTATTTTGTATTTCAATATTAGAGGCTAAGTAGTCAATAAGTTGTTCACCTTGATCACTTGCGACATGAGCTAATTGTATGGACCCAGACACATCCCCAATCGCATAAACATTTGGAATGTTTGTTTCAAATGTGTTATTTACTTTGATAAATCCACGTTCAAGTTCAATTGTTGTGTTTTCTAATCGTAAGGATTCTATATTTGCTTTTCGACCTGTCGCAATAATGACTTGATCGTAATGGTTTAGTGTTTGATTAAATTCTATATGATACTTTGAATCCTTAGACCAATTATCAATTTTTGTGTTTGTAAAAATCTGAATCCCAATGCGCTTAAGTTCGCGATCCAAGGTTTGAGCTGCCTCTTTTGGGACTTGGCTTAGAATTCTTGGCGCAACTTCGATTAATGTCACATCATGCGACATCATCCGTAAGAAGCTCGCTAATTCGACTCCTATAACACCTGCGCCTACAATTAAAATGGATTGTTTCGTTGGAAACGGTTTATTTAATACATCATAACTTGTAAGTGATCCATCAATTGAAATCGGACTTGAGGGTTTAGCGCCTGTACATATTATTATCTTATCAGCAGTGTAACTATTTCCTTCATCATCCATTAAATGTGAATTATCACTAAAATATACACGTTTATGAATAATTTCTACTTTAGATTGGTTTAGAGCTTTTTCAAGATTACTTTGAAGTTCTGATTGAACATTGTTCTTATGATTGTATACAGATTCAACGCTATTCAAAACATTTAATGTCTGATCCATTTCATTGACTTTATATAAATGAAAACTATCTTCTAAAAGACTCTTCGTTGGTATACAACCTTCATTTAAACAAACACCGCCAAGATTTTGATATGTAAACAACTGAACTTCCCATTTATAACGTGATGCTTTAAAAGCCGCAGAATAACCTGCTGGTCCACTTCCAATAATAATCAATTTCATAGACTATTTTCCTTGTGTGATAATGCGTTTATAATCGCGTCAATCTTTTCGTCGACATCCAATGTATTAAGCACTTTCAATAGCTCAGTTTCATTTGGTTGATGTCCAATAACAGCTTTTTCAATAGAGCGACACCAATCGGTATCCATACTATCGGTATAAATATGATTGTTCACAATCTTTCCATCTTCAACTTCCATCATCCATTTGATGCATCCATAGTCGAAACATTCTTCAAAATATACTTTTTCATTATTTGATTTACCTAATAACCATTCTATTGAACTAAAATGTTCGATTTTCTTCACATCGAAATCGAATGGTATCGGATAAATGTAAGAATGAGATTGATAATATTCTTGAACAGTTTTAAACAATGTTTCAATTAACGTAGAAACCGTGATTGGCTTGATATCGTTTAAATTCGCAATACGAGCTGCGACAGATTCTACTTTCTTACGTTGAAGCTTCTTCGGATTCACATTTAAGTATTTACTTAAACTTGGTTTATTCACATTAACCAATAAAGTCCCATGGTGTAAATGTTGGTTCTTTAAATGCGCAAACGCATTACCAGATACTTTCGCTCCATCAACTTCGATATCGTTTCTACCATTAACTAATGCATTATACCCAAGATTACGTAATGTTTCAGCCATCATTTCCATCTGTTTAGAGATGTTAAATAAGGATCCATACGCAATAAAGCTAAAGTTTAAATTTCCTAAGTCATGATAAACAGCGCCACCACCTGAAGTTCTACGAGCAAGTGTACCGTTATCTTCTAACAACTTTTCATAATGGACTTCACTTAAGGCATGTTGGTTCTTTCCAATCACAACGGTATGTTCATTTTGCCATAAGTAAAAACGCACTGTATCTACAGGGCATGTTTCAAGTAGATGTTGTTCAAGGGCTAAATTATAATGAGGATTCGTATTATGAGATTGATATAGTTCTAGTTTCATAGTTTCACCTATTCAAATTATAACAAAAAGCATACGTATTTATTCTTTATATTCATTATGCTAAAATTCTTTCATGAACGAACTCTATTATTTTAAATTAAAGAATTGTCCGTATTGTATACGTGTAAATGGATATTTGGAAGAATTGCTTAGTGAAGAACGCTATCAATCAATTAATATTCGCCATATTGATGAAACAAAGGAAAGAGAATTAGCGAATTCTTATGATTACTATCTAGTCCCAAGTTTCTTCTTGAATAAGGATAAATTATTTGAAGGAATTATGACAAAAGAAGATGTAAGAATTGTATTAGATACTGTACTAGAAAAATAAAAGACCCTAGGGTCTTTTATAATATCATGATGAAATATAACAATGAAACTAAGATTGGGATAAATAAATTATCAATCCCATGCGGGGAAATCGCTTCTACTAAGGTTGCGACTACGCTTAATAATAATACTTGTACAAAGTTAACTTGACCTAGTTCAATTAATTGATACGCTACGATCACAATCATCGAAGTCACTAACATCGCAAAACTACCTTCTAGTGTCTTGTGACCTTTGAATATCGTATATGCGTGTTTACCATACTTCTGACCAATAAGTGCCGCAAAACCATCTCCATATGCCATGACTAACAAGCCTAAACCACCTACGATATGAAATGAACGAGTGTGGAAGGTTGCGGCAGTTAAGAGTAATACCGCGACTGAATAGTAGATTGGTCCACTATTTGAATCTCTGCGTTTTGTATTAATCGAAGGTATCCAATTATAAATGACGTTTAATGTGTTAAAAATGATGAAGAGAATTGGGGCAGTTATCGCCAACCAATAGTTCTTAATTAACAATGACGCAATTAACCACCAGTTCATCACAAGGATATGCGTGAATGTACGACTAAACTCAAACGGTAAATGGATTAAACGTGTCGAAATCGCAATAATTATTATGATATATAGTATCGATAAAAATAGTCCGAAAGTACTTTCCAAGATTAAACCTCCATTATGCACAATAACAGTGTAAAACGAGCTAATTATAACTAGTTTTTACAAAAAGTACAAGTTTCGTTAAATATGTTTGTATACATCAATTTGAAAACTAAATTCAGTTATTAAATTTGTTAATTGATAAAATGTGTTAATGTTTGACTCTTTCGCATTATATCGATAAGGTGTCATATCAAGTAAATCACGGATAGAATCAGGTGAATTGAGAATTAAATCTTGTTTAATTTGATAGGATTGGACCAACTCGAAATCAATTGAGTTAAGTATGAAAAGTGGATTTAATTTCACGGTTTCATATAATTCTTTTTTTAATCCGAATAGATGCGTCGGTGATGGATTAACGACAATGAAGATACCGTTTTGTTTAAGAACACGTTTTATTTCATCCAACTTAAATGGCGCAAAAATGCATAATACACAATCAACTGAATTATTTTTAATTGGTAAGTCTGCGATACTTGCACAGAAATAGTTCGCATTTGACTGTTTAGATGCTAATTTAAGCGCAGTTTTCGATAAATCAAACCCAATAAATTGAATATTTGTTAAACGATTGGCTAAATGATTGGTATAATAACCTTCCCCACATCCAAGGTCAATACATGTTTCAAATGTGTAGGATTTAAATATTGTGTGGAGTTGTTCTAAAAGAAATGTATAATGACCTTCGTGAAGAAAGCGATGTCGAGCTTTAATCATTAAATCATTATCTCCATGAAGTCGTTTGGAGTTACTTAAAAATAGGTTTGTATATCCATGTTTTGATCGATCAAATGTATGCTTATTCGCACAAGAATAGACTTTATTGGATTCGATTAAATCGAGTTTACAAATGGGACATTGAATCATACATCCTATTTTATCATAGATGACAATTAGAGCTACATTGTTTATACTGAAGAGAGAGGTGACATATGAAATTCGTATCATGGAATGTGAATGGTATTAGAGCCATTTTTAATAAGGGTTTTGAAGAAATATTCAATAATTTTGAGGCTGACTTTGTATGCCTTCAAGAAACTAAAATGCAAGAAGGACAGTTTGATTTTAGTCCTGTAGGATATGAGAAATACTTTAATTATGCGGAAAAGAAGGGTTATTCTGGAACCGCAATTTATACGAAACATAAACCATTATCGGTAAGATATGGTATACATGTAGAGGATCATAATCATGAAGGTCGAGTCGTAACCTTAGAATACGATGATTTCTACCTTGTCTGTGTCTATACACCAAATGCACAAGAAGAATTAAGACGTTTAAGTTATCGTATGGAATGGGAAGATGCGTTTAGAGAATACTTAGTTGAACTCGATCAATTTAAACCAGTTATTATTTGTGGTGACTTAAATGTGGCACACAATGAAATCGATCTAAAGAATCCAAAAACAAATCGTTTTAATCCTGGATTTAGTGATGAAGAAAGAGCGAAATTTACTGAATTGTTAAATGCTGGATTCATTGATACATTTAGAACGCTTTATCCCGATACAGTACGTTATTCATGGTGGTCATATCGCATGAATGCACGTGCAAATGGGACTGGATGGAGAATTGATTATTTCGTTATATCGAATCGCTTAAAAGATAAGCTTAAAGAAGCTAAAATACACGATGATGTATTTGGATCGGACCACTGTCCTGTATCCATAGAGTTGGAGTAACATGTTTGAAGAAATCGTAACCGAATTACGTTTAACACCGAGTGAGTTAGAGGATATAAGAGTCTCTAAAGCACCAAAAAATCAATATTGCCCATATTTTGAAGTATGTGGTGGTTGTCAATTATTGACTTGGCCATATGAAAAGCAAGTTGAATGGAAGAAGAATCAATTAAAGGATTTATTTAAGTCAAAAGAAGAGATTGATTTTATTGGGGCTGAACAAACAACAGCTTATCGCCATAAAAATAGTATTTCTTTTAAGCAACAAGGACTCTCGATTATTGCGGGATTCTACAAACCTAAATCACATCAATTGATTAATATTAATCATTGTTTGATTCAACATCCAGCAGCTGAGAAGATATTCTTAAGCTTAAAAGATATTATGAAAAAGAATCGTATTGAACCATTTGATGAAGATCGCGAAACAGGTGTCTTAAGACATGCCCTAGTTCGAATATCGAAACATACAAATCAAATACTTTTAGTACTCGTTGTTGGACAATCACCTTATCCAGGACGTAAGAATTTTATTGCGGCAATCCGTAAAGCACATCCTGAGATTACCACTATTATTGAGAATGTACATCCAATAAAGAGTTCATTCTTAATGGGTAAGAAAGAAGAAGTTGTATTTGGTAAAGGATATATCCAAGAGAAGATGAATGATAAATTATTTAACATTCAATCTCGTACATTCTTCCAAATTCATATTGATCAAGCTGAGAATTTATTTAATGAAGTTATAAAGTACAGTGATTTAAAACCAACGGATGTATGTATTGATGCATATGCCGGAGTTGGGGTAATCGGAATGTTGTTGGCAGATAAAGTTAAAAATGTAATAAGTGTAGAAAGTAATCCAGATTCGATTCAGATTGGTAAACGAAATGCGGAGTTGAATGGAATTAAAAACATTCAATTCGTACATAAAGATGCGACAGAATGGTTGAAAAACAGTACACAGGCATTTGATGTGTTAGTCATGGATCCACCTCGTGAAGGTGCTGGATACGCTTTTATGGATACGATCGCAACGAAGAAACCAAACACGATTATCTATATTTCATGTAATCCTGTAACGCAAGTGAAAGACTTACAACAAATCTCAAAATCCTATAAAGTGGTAAAACGTTTTGGAGTTGATCTCTTCCCGCAAACTATACATGTGGAAAGTGTTGTCATACTTAAAAAAGTTACATTTTAATCGAATTACTTAACCCATGTGCATAACGTGGGTTATACTTTTATTAGGAGTTATTATGTTATTTCAACCTTTTCCTGTTCTAGAAACGAAACATTTAAACTTAATTGAATTATCAGATGAACATACGTATGATCTTTTTATTATGCGTAATGATATAAGAATGCATGAATTTACAGATACTAAACCAGATGTATCCATAGATGATACACATCGATACATTGATAAAATGATACATGGCGTAAATCAAGATAAATGGCTAATATGGGCTATTGAACATAAAAATGTAAAGAAGATTATTGGCACAATTAGTATATGGAATATCAATGATAATTGCGCTGAGCTAGGATATGGAATTCATCCTGATTATCAAGGATATGGTTATATGCAAGAAGCGCTATTGGAAGTTGTGCACTTTGGTTTAAATAACCTAGGACTAAAGGCGCTAGATGCATATACAGAAGTATCTAATCTAAGAAGTAAGTCCTTACTCGAGAAATGTAAGTTTGAATACATGAATGAAGTAATTGATAAAGGATATAACAATAATAGAGATTATAAGATGATGTGTTATCGTATACAAAATAAAATATAGAAATGGAGACTACATATGCGTAATTGTTCATGGCCTGGGAATAATGATTTAATGCGAAAATATCATGATGAAGAATGGTGTGTACCAAGTCATGATGATCGCTTTATATTCGAAATGTTGAATCTTGAAGGTGCGCAAGCAGGATTATCTTGGAGTACAGTCATTAATAAACGGGATGAATATCTTTTAGCGTTTCATAATTTTGATATTCAATATTGTGCGAATTTGTCCGAAGATGATTTCGAAAAAATAAGATTAAATTACGGGATAATAAAAAATCGCTTAAAAATAAAAGCGGTTCGAACGAACGCAATTCTAGCGATAGAGCTTCAAAAAGAATTTGGAAGTCTCGCACATTATTTTTGGAGTTTTGTGAATCATGAACCAATTATTAATCACTGGCAAAGTGAAACTCAAATGCCTGCAGAATCAGATATATCGCAAAGAATTAGTTATGACTTAAAGAAACGTGGATTTAAGTTTGTTGGTTCAGTCATCATGTATTCATTTATGCAAGCAATTGGAATGGTTGATGATCATATTGTGGAATGTGGATATCATACCGAAAGAAAAAGACCCTAAGGTCTAAAAATAATATCTGCGATTTGTAAGATTTTTTTGATCTACATAGAGTTTGAACAGTATCCCGAATGAACATAGAATAATTAAGTTACTCACTAAAAGAAACAAAGTCGCATTGTCGATAAAAAATGAATAAGTTAATTCTTTAGATAATAATAGAATTATCCATAATAGATAAACGCCTGTTGGACTAGAGTTTAAGCTAGTTGCGGTAATGGTTAAAATTGTGACTAAATCAAGTTGAATTAGAATCGCTAAGACAAATAAAATAAGGGCAAACAGGATTATCAGGATTTTACGCATATTATATGGACCTTTTTTTCAAGTTTAACAGATTTCATACGATGTGTGTAGTTATTGTTTAAAGTAATCAAGAATTATTGAAATATTATATCCTTGAACATAGGCTGTACTCAATTCTATGACTTTTTTAGATTTAGAATGGGTTGTACTTATAATCTTGAATCCTGCAGAATCTTCCGGCGCATTGAATAATTTACACATTTCTTTCTCAAGTTTAATTGCGAAAATATTTCGATGTGTTTGTTCAATGTTTTCTTTTTGTTTGTTTTCTTTTAATGAGGATGAGTATTCATCCAAGGGTTGGATAATTTCAATATAGAACATCGTATGTCTTTCTCCATAGTAAATACGTCGTGTGAAATGAACTTTATCACCTTTGTTTAATTCAAGTGGAGACATTGTTTTTGGGTTATAAGGAATAATAGAATGTTCAAGTTCTACTACATTTTCAGATAGTTCTGTTAAACTAATTTTCTCAGTTAACGGTAATACTGCTTTTAAAAGATTGTAACGTTCTTCTTTGGCAAGCACGAAACTACCTTTGGATTTCTGGCGATAGATTAAACGTTCTTCTATTAATTGTTTATAGGCTTGTCGCACAACAGGACGTGAGAGATTATAGCGTAAACCTAGTTCTTCTTCGGTTGGTAATTTAGAATTCGTTGGTAATGTCCCATCATCAATAGCGTCTCGAATGGAACGGGCTAATTGTATATGCAAAGGAATGGGGAGACTCTTATCGATCTTTATGAATTCCATAAATTTCATCTCCTTTTTCTGTTATCTCTATTTTGTGTTTATCACCAGGGAAATAGGATTGTTTATAAACGAATAAGTTACCACTTAAATCCTGAGTTATGACAATAAATTTAAATAAAGGATCACCTTCAGAAATTTCTAACAATTCTGCTAAGATACCATCTGCTAAAACCGCATTCATTGTTGTCTTAACTTCTAATTCGACATACCCATAACTTTCTCTAAGTAGATTTGTAAAACTTGTATTATCCATAAATTGGTCTTCGAAGTTCTTGAATTTATCTTGAGGCAAATAGAAGTATTCTAAAAATAAAGGGATATTACTGCCTTTACGTATGCGTTTAACCAAATAGAAATCTATATTAAGTAATTGTAGTTCAAATGGTAAATTATCTCTTTGATCAATCTCAATACTAAGAATACTAGATTCTGGGACTAAACCAAATTGTTTAACTTCATTCGCAAATCCATTAACGGTATACATTAAGTTAGGAATCATTATCTTCTTATTAACATAACTACCTTTACCCTGAATTCGATAAATTAATCCTTCTTTAAGTAGTTCAGTATAGGCTTGTCTAACAACTGGTCGAGAGATGTTAAAAATAGAACATATCGATTCTTCAGTTGGTAATTGTTCTTTATCTTTTAAGACATTGTTTAAAATAGCGTTCTTAATTGAATCTTTTAGTTGGAGATAAAGAGGTGTGGATAGAAATTTATTGAGATGAATATAGTTCATAGCGTCCTTAGAAATAGTTAACGGTCATGCTTGTGCCAAGCCCTTTAAGATATGCGATCATGTATTCGACAATCTTCCCATTGTTTAAATATGAGATAGTTTCAATTTTAAATCCAACAGAACCTTTCTTAATCTCAAATCGTTCACAAATTTCTGGATTAAATTTTATTGCGGTCATATGGCGATTAGAGGAAAGAGTTTTATATTCTGGGATAGAATTAGAGTAATTCTTAATAGGTTCATCTAATTTAAGTTTACTAATTGCATCAGGATAAAGTTCGAGCGGTAAAAATACTTCTACATAGAACTGTGGCGTTTCATCACCATAATACATACGTTTAATATGTAAAACTTGAGTTGGTTCTTCATACCCTAATTTTTCAAGATATTCACTTGGACAATCGATGATTTCTCTTAAGTATTCTTTGATGGTTGGATTCATATTATTCATTGAGATTTGTTCAGTTAATGAATGTAGATTTTGTAGAATCGTATATTTTGTCTTCTGAGATAAAACGAATGAACCTTTTCCTTTATGCCTAAAAATAAGTTCTTCTTCAATTAACTTATTATACGCTTGACGTACAACTGGGCGTGAAATATTAAAGAACTGACAAAGTTCATCTTCAGTCGGTAGCTTATCGCCAGGAATTAAAAACTTTGCGCTAATTGCGGCTTTAATTGAAGTGAAGAGTTGTTGATGAAGGGGGGTAGGATTCGACTTATCGAGTTTAATGTAGTCCATCGTTTTCTCCTTTTATCTCAACATCGATACTATGCCTTTCACCAGGGAAAAAGGCTAGTTTTAGGAATATTGGAACTTTATTGTGATTGAAATGAACAATATCGAAACGAATTGCGACAGAACCCGTCTCAACTTTAAGGATATTTGCGACTGGATCATCTAACTCAATCGCACTAATTAAACATTCACCCAACAGATTGGGAAAATTGTAATTATCGGTAATCATTTTTGTCAGGGACATTTCATTGTTTAACTTTTCATCTAAATGTTTAAATAAATGCGTAGGGAAATAGAATATCTCATACGCTATTGGTACATCATCCGCATTACGTACACGTTTAATCGCATAATAACTTGGGTAATTTGGTAATGGAAAATGAAATGGTGGAAAATCTTTTGAATCAATTACTTCGAAACTTATAAAGTGTGAATTTGGTTGAAAACCTTTTAGTATAACTTCTTCATTAAAATTCTTCTTAAAGAAAATATTTGAAAAGTTAACTTGTTTTTTAACAAATGTACCTTTACCTTGATGACGTGTAATCAATCCTTCATCAATTAGAGCTTGATACGCTTGTCGAACAACTGGTCTAGATACATTAAAAACCTGCCCAATAAATTCTTCAGTAGGAAGTTTGTCTTTGTCTTTTAAAACACCATTTAGAATGGCATTTTTAATCGAGTTTTTAAGTTGTAAATACAACGGTATTTTCGAAAACTTATTAATTCGTATGTAATTCATTGGGTTTTATTGTTTATGTTATACTAAGTGTATAAACATCCTTTGTGTTTCATTATAACAAATCCTAGGCACATTGGTAATGTTATAACATTAATATGACAAAACTACCGAAAGAAGCACTCACAGTATTAAAAGAACTTGAAAACAATAATTTTGAAGCATTTTTAGTTGGTGGATTTGTTCGAGATTTACTATTAAATCGTAAAACACATGATATAGATTGTGCTACAAACGCATTACCCGATCAAATAGAATCGGTGTTTAAACACTTTAAACAATCACATGTTGGTAAAGAACATGGGACGGTTGGAGTAAAAGTTAATGATTATTGGATAGAGATTACTACATATCGTGTAGATCATGAAACACATGACCATCGTAGACCTAAGTCGGTTGTATTTACACCCTCATTACAGGAAGACGTAAATCGCAGAGATTTTACGATGAACGCATTGGCAATCAACGCCAACCTAGAAATCATTGACTATGTGAATGGACAAGAAGATATTGAAGCTAAACTCATACGTTGTGTAGGTAATCCAGAAATACGTTTTTATGAAGATTCATTGCGTATCTTACGAGCGATACGTTTTGCCTGTCAATTGGATTTTAAAATTGATGAGTTAAGTCTTGAGGCGATGCATAAACATGCGTATTTATTGAATGCATTAGCTGTAGAAAGAATTTATCAAGAATTTAAATTAATCCTAGAATCAGAACATATCCATACGTATTTGAATAAGACAAAGGACATTATCTCGATATTCTTACCTGAAATTATGGATTTAGATCAAACTGAATTCGATAAGATTGATAAATGCGATACGTTATTAAAACGATTTAGTTTATTCTTTCTCCATAAAACAGAAGAATCCATACGAATAAGATGTACCGCATTAAAGATGCCAAAGAAATTAATGAATGATTGTATCGATTTCCATGCTTGTTTCAATCATGATTACACCATTCAAACGATTGATTTAAAACGTATGATGCAGAGTTATCCAAATGAGATTATTTTAGAAGCGATGGAGACGCAAAAGTTGATGACTCCCGATCGATATAATAAAGATAGTCATCACTTATTGATAAAACTAATAAATGATAATGTAGTTATAGCGGTTAAAGATCTTGCGATTAATGGACATGATTTAATGGAGTTGAATATCCAAGGTAAAGCGATTCAAGACACCTTAAATCGATGTTTAGAAGCTGTGATGTTGAATAAAGTAGACAATACTAGAGATGCGTTATTAGAATGGGTCAACTTGACATAAAACAATAGGATGTGTATGATAAAACATATTTTCATAGGAGGATTTTATGAACGACGATAGTGGTTGTGACCAGCGATGTCACACCAATACCTTAATGATGTCTACAGAATTACTGGGTTATAAGGGGGTAACTGTATGACAGCAGTGTTCCTATTAATCATCTTAACAGGAGTCAATGCGTTTTTTACCGCATCTGAAATGGCATTTATTACCATTAACGATAATAAGATACGATACCTTGCGGAAGAGGGTGACGAAAAGGCTAAGAAAGTACTAACAATCTTAGAATCACCAACCCGTTTTTTATCGACGATACAAATAGGTGTTACACTAGCTGGTTTCTTAGCGAGTGCTTTTGCGTCTGAACAATTTAGTGAACCACTTGTAAAAATACTAGTTAATTATATTCCTTTAGATGCGGATGTTATAAAATCAATTTCTGTCATCATAATTACATTATTGCTTGCGTATACAACGCTTGTATTTGGTGAGCTAGTCCCAAAACGTATCGCAATGAGCAAAGCAGAAGAAATAGCGTTTAGTGTAGCTGGAATTTTAAAGTTCATCTCTATTTTAGCCTTACCTTTTGTTAATTTCTTAAGCTTTACGACAAACTCAGTATTAAGACTACTCGGGTTTAATCCAGATGAAGAACCAAATCAAGTTACTGAAGAAGAAATTCGGATGATGGTTGATGTTGGGGAAGAAAAGGGTACAATTCGCGAAACTGAAAAAGAGATGATAAACAATATCTTTGAGTTTGATAATAAGTTAGTATCTGAAATCATGACACATCGTCGTGAAATATCGGGTATTCCTGTTGATGCGAAGCTTGTGGAAGTAAAGAAGATACTTAAGACTGAACAATACACTCGTTTTCCAATCTATGATGAGAGTATTGATAATATTGTAGGGATTGTGCATTTAAAAGATTTACTGAAGTATTATGATCAAGCTAAAACGAAAACGTTTAATCTTCAAAAGATTATGCGAAAACCATATTTCGTACCAGAATCGAAACATATTGATGAACTCTTTTTTGAACTACAAAAGAAACATACCCATTTTGCGGTAGTTATTGATGAGTATGGTGGTACTGCTGGGATTATTACAATCGAAGATTTAATTGAAGAAATAGTTGGGGATATTTCTGATGAGTATGATGATGATGATAAACAAATCATTTTGATTTCTGAACATACTTTTGATGTGGATGGTAGTGTTGAATTAGAAGTTCTTGAGGAACAATGTCAAATTGCTTTACCAAGTGAAGATTATGATACTTTGAGTGGTTTCTTAGTTGGAATACTTGGAAGAATTCCATTAAATCATGAATTAATTGATTTAGAATATGATGGAATACTCTTTAAAATATTGAAGATTGATGATAAACGAATTGTGAAAGTTCGCATTGTAAAACCACATATAAAACCAGAAGAAAAGCCAGAATAACTGGCTTTTGTTTATTTATACGCTCTTAGATAAGATTCAGGAATTAGTTCTAACTGTTTGTTTTGTGCATAACTCTGATTCACAAAGTATGGATTACGTAAGAGTTCGCGACCTAATGCGATTAAATCCGCATCATTCTTTTCAAGTACGGATTCAATTAACTCAGTATTGTTTATTAATCCCACTGCGATGGTAGGGATTTGAAGTTGTTCCTTAATTCGTTTAGAGAATGGGACTTGGTATGCAGGTTTCAAATCGATTGGACGAGTTACGTTACCACCTGAACTAACATGTACAAAGTCTAAAATATCTTTAACAGGTTCAAGTGCGGTAATAACATCATCTACCGTTAAACCTTCTGAATCGTAATCACTTGCGGATATACGAACTTGAAACAGGATAGATTCAGGTAGTGCAGCTTTTACCTCTTGTAATACTTCACGTAATAAACGTGCACGATTATCAAGGGTGCCGCCATAAGTATCAGTACGATGATTGCTCAATGGGGATAAAAATTCATGTATTAAGTAACCGTGTGCACCATGGATTTCTATACCATCAAAACCAGATTCGACAGCACGTATTGCGGCTTGGACAAAATGTTGTTTAAGTTCTAAAATCTCATCCATTTCCATTGCGACTGGTAGCTCATATTGATCAGAAAACGAGATAGCGCTTGGCGCAACATGTGGGTTCGCACTTGATTGACTTTTACGTCCAGCATGGGCTAATTGAATAAATGCTTTTGAGCCATAACGATGAATTTCGTCTGTGATCTGTTTAAGTCCTGGAATGAATTGATCATCCCAAATTCCTAAATCGTTATCTGTTATACGACCTTCAGGACTAACGGCTGTTGCCTCAACAATAATCATTCCAACATTTCCAACGGCACGAGTAGCGTAATGTGTTAAATGAAATGCTTGTACAAATCCATTTTCTGCTTGATACATACACATTGGTGGCATAACGATTCTATTTTTTAGTTCAATATTTCTTATTTTATATGGGGTTAAACTTAACATGGAGACTCCTTTTACTGTATATAGTTTAAAGTTACAAGCGTTACTTGTAAAGAGATGTGATAAGCCCTATGATAAAAGAAAGTATGAAACAAATTAAACGTGTTTTGTGGATAATTCTGTTTTTAAATCTAATTGTAGCGATTACTAAGCTTTTACTTGGCTATTTTAGTCATAGTAGTGCAGTCTTAGCGGATGGGGTACATTCATTAACAGATGGTAGTTCTAATATCATTGCGTTAGTTGGTGTCACATTAGCCGCAAAACCATCCGATAAAGACCATCCATATGGGCATGAGAAATATGAAACTCTGACTTCGCTCGCAATCGTAGGAATCTTGTTATTTGTGAGTTATGAGATAGTAATAAAAGCGATTAATAATTTTCAAAATCCACAAGTAATTACATATGAATTCTATCATTTTATATTTATTGTATTAACGCTAATTGTTAATATCTTTGTCGTCTATTATGAAAAGAAACAATCTATTCTTACGCGTAGTTCACTCTTGATGGCGGATGCCCTTCATACACAAAGTGATGTTTTCATTAGTATAGGAGTAATTATAAGTATGATTCTTATCCAATTTGGGTTACCTTATTGGCTAGATACAATCGTATCGTTAATCGTTGTATTATTTATCGTACATGCGGCATGGGAAATATTCAAACAAACATCTTCGATATTAGTTGATACCGCAATGGTTGATTCTGCACTTATATCTGAACATATTCTTAAACACAGTGAAATTCATGGGGTACATAAAATACGTTCTCGTGGATCTTTAACTAAATATTATCTTGATATGCATTTATTAGTAGAACCTTCGATGACCATAGAAAAAAGTCATGCGCTTACTCACTTACTAGAAGCAGAAGTACAAGACTTAGTAGGTCAATCGGTTCAAGTTATATTTCATCTTGAACCATATAATCCTGAACATAAAGACTAAATGTAATACATTTCAGATTGATTAATCAAAACAAGATCTTTAATCTTCATTGATTTAAGTTTATCCGAAACCGTAATTTCAATTGGACGATACACTTCATTATTTAATAAATGATTTAATTTACGATCATCTAGACTCTGTTCATCTTGAAACTCCGTTAATTCAGAATCTAAAGCAGAAAAAACGGTATAAACATCAAGATGTTCTAAATCAATGAGTTTATATCCACCATTTGGACCTTTAATCGATTCTACGACTTGATGTGATTTTAATAGAAAAAGAACTTGTTCAAGATATGTTTTTGATAAACCTAATCGATTTGCGATTGCGATTAAGGCTGTTGTTTCATTTTTTTCAGCTAATACCATGACTACAGCTAATCCATATCGAACTTTTGTGGAGTATTTCATTGTTTTACCTCAATCGTTTCATTTGACTTTTAGACTAATAATGGATATATTATAGCATATAAAACATAGTAATTAACTATGCTAAGGAGAAATTATGTCAAAAATTGTGGAGAGTGCACGTGAGTTAATTGGAGAAACACCTCTATTACATCTAAATCGTTTTGCGAAATTAAATAATCTTGAAGCTGAAATATATGCGAAGTTAGAATCATTTAATCCAGCAGGTAGTGTAAAAGATCGCATTGCGTTAAGTATGATCGAGAAAGCAGAAAAAGATGGATTGTTAAAAGAAGGTTCGGTTATTGTGGAACCTACGAGTGGTAATACTGGTATTGGACTAGCTGCGATTGCGGCAAGTAAAGGATATCGAATTATCTTAACAATGCCAGAAACAATGAGTATTGAGCGTCGTAAATTACTAAAAGCATATGGGGCAGAATTAGTCTTAACTGAAGGGCCTCTTGGAATGAAAGGCGCAATCGCAAAAGCAACGGAATTATTAAATACCATTCCTAACGCGTTTATGCCGTCACAGTTTGAGAATCCTGCAAATCCAGAAGTTCATTATCGTACAACAGGTAAAGAAATATTTGAAGCGCTTAATGGTAAAATTGATATCCTAGTCGCTGGTATTGGGACAGGTGGAACAATAAGTGGAGTTGGTAAATATTTAAAGGAAAGAATACCTGGAGTTAAGGTAATTGCGGCAGAACCATTTGATGCGCCTCTATTATCAGAAGGTCGTCCTGGACCGCATAAAATCCAAGGTTGGGCTGCAGGTTTTATCCCTGCAACACTTGATACCAGTATTTATGATGAAGTATTAAAAGTTAAAACAGAAGAAGCTTTTGACAAAGCGCGTAAGCTTGCTAAAATAGAAGGTGTTTTAGTGGGAATTTCAAGTGGTGCAGCTCTACATAGTGCTACTGAAGTCGCATTAAGACCAGAAAATAAGGGAAAGACAATTGTTGTTATATTCCCAGATAACGGAGAACGTTATTTATCGACTGCTTTATTTGAGGCAGAATAAGGAGCACTATGAATCAACGCCAATCAATACAAAGGATTACACGTCTTGGGATTTTAATTGCGATAATCGTATTAATGACGTTTGTGCCTAATATTGGTTATATCCAAACAGGATTATTATCCATCACTACGATTCATATTCCTGTTATTGTTGGATCGGCATTATTAGGTCCAATTGGTGGACTTGTATTAGGAACAACTTGGGG
>DASSDQ010000010.1:0-2269 GCA_035697025.1 Erysipelotrichaceae bacterium
CGATGTTTTATAATCAATACGTAACGTTTTACCAACTGAATTCTCAGGAATATTTACTAGTACCCATAAACTTGTTGGCGGCATATGCAGCTCTAAGGATTCAGGTTGTACATGTTCATGGATTAACTCATCGTCTAAATATACCCATAGATTTTGCATAGACGATCTAATTAATAATGTGTCTTGGTTTTTTGCGAGTAGGGGCAATGTAACAGATGAACTGTATTGAACATTTGGTTCAAGGTTATAATCAAAGGGTAATTTGATGTTCTTTTGTTCAACGCCATTAACTGAAACAGTCCATGGACCTGTGAGTTCTTGCATGTTCCCTTCAATCAAACTAAAATCTTCTCGTTGATCAATACGACTTAATAAAAACATCACTAAAATGAAGCTTACTAATCCGATTGATACTATTACACGTTTTATATTAATTTGGTTCATGAATATCTCTTGTGAATAAGTTTATCATGAAATCTAAGTTCATAAAACGCATATCTATATTTATTATGTATTAACTCACGATATCCAGAGATATTGATATATAAAAAACGATACTAGTTAAGTACCGTTTGTATTTCACTAATTAATTTCTCAACCCATATAAGTAATTCATCATTATTCGATTCATCACGTAATCTTGTTTGTTCAATAAACACATATACATCGTTAACTTTAAATGTATATTTGACGCGTTCATAAACGGTTGTTTTTCCACTAATCGTATATGGATAATCGGTACTAGTTAATAACACCTCTACCCCTGATTGTGTTGTCAACTTCTCATCTTGATTACTAAAGTCTGGATATGCGATCATCGGGTTTTTAGATATTAATATCGAATAAACATTCTCAAATAAATTAATGATTTGTCCATCAGAATCACAATCATTGTTCCATTGTATAATACGTTGCCAACCAATTCGGTTTCCTAATCGATCAGCTAACCCATTTGATGTTAGATAATTCACGTCAGAATAACATGAAGAAACGAACTGGTCCGGAACTAGTTCTAATTCCGAAAAAACTGAAGGATTCATTTCTTTATCTTCAAGAACACTTCCTTTGAATCTTACTTCAAATTCACTAACTCTTTCTATGCGATGTATATTAACAGGTAATGGCTTAATAATTAGAAGTAAATATGCGGTAATAATCATTGTGACTATATAGAAAATACGTTGATTCATGCCATTACCTCCATCCTCTTGAGAAATAATTGATGCTCATCTTTCGTCAAGTTTATTGTATGAAGTGTCAATAATGTATTCCCTTGTTTTACAAAACTCCAGTATTCCATTTTATTGCTTGATTGAAACGTTACACGGTCAAGCATAACCGTTTGGTCGGTCTCATAGTGAAGCGCTTCATCATAAATGAACATGTCAATATTCTCTTCTATCATTGTATGGAAATCCTGTACTGAAAACCAAATGAAGTTCTGTTTAGTTTGATAGATACTTCGAGTTAAATGTCCATCTTCTTGGATTGTGACCAAGGAAGTAGAATTTGGTATGAAACTATAACTAGAAGTTGAATAACTTTTACTAACGATGGATTGATTATTTGTTAGATTCCATTCCACAAGTGGATTTAAATCAATAAACACTTGATTCTGATGTAATGATTGAGCCCCCAATATAACCAGTAATACTATTACACTACTTATTGAAGTAATTCTAAGTGTATTAACGAGTTTTGCGATGTATTTGCGTTTCTCTTTTGATTCATTTTCTGCAAATCCTGTGCGTAAAGCTTGAATAATATGAATTAATGCAATATAGCTATATGTTAATATTACTATCCAACCAAATCTATTGTCAGTTTTTAAATTCATAAAATAATAAAAGAGAACCATAATGATACTTAATCCAAATGACCATAAGGCTAAACGTTTCAAATTCTGATTTTTCTTAACCTGTTCTAAAGGATCTGTTTCAAGTGGAATAGGATTTTCTAACTCATTGATAAATAAATACAATTCTCGCATATACGTTCCATAGCCCACCAAATTCCAACCTTGTTCTTTTGCGATATCAAAGAATTCATCCTTATTAAATAGTTTTGAATTCTCTATTGCATATATTGCGTATTTAACGTTTTGTGGATTACTTTTGTGAAATGTTACCCATAAACTATCTTGATTTAAACCATTTATAAACCATCCATCTTTGGCGTATGATTCTATCCATTGGATAAATTCAGTTGTTTGTAAATACGGATCATATTTTAATGCTTTGATCATAAATTTCCCCCAAATACGTTTTTG
>DASSDQ010000011.1:0-4708 GCA_035697025.1 Erysipelotrichaceae bacterium
ACGAGTAAGAAGAAGATAAAAAAGGCAAGTGAAACCAACACAACACTCATCAACTGTTGCGTTAGGGACATGCCTTTTATAAACTTCTTTAATCGATTCATTTTTATCCTAATCGATATCCATAACCATAGATGGTATGAATATTTAAATCCTTCATTTTTTTACGTAATCTACGTAATGTATCATCCACAACACGATCACTTCCAAAGTAATTTGTTTCCCATACACGGCCTAAAATTTGACCTCTTGAGAAAGCTGTTTGTTTATTTCGAACAAATAACATCAATAGATCAAACTCTTTTGTCGTAAGTTCAATCTCTTGATTATCTTTATACACTTTACGTTGTTCCACATCGATTTCATATGAATCTACATGGGTACGATTATCATCTTTATACACACGACGAATAATATTGTTTACGCGTAACACTAATTCTTTTGGCGAGAATGGTTTAGTAATATAATCATCACTGCCTTTTTCTAAACCAATAATACGATCAAATTCTTTATCTCTTGCGGACATAAAGATAACCGGTACGGATTTAGATTGGTGACGTATTTCTTCGATTAAATCAAACCCACTCTTATTGTCTAACATGATATCTAAGATCCATAGATGAACATCATCATCCATGACATGCACTGCTGCTGCTTCATACGTCAAATAAGATCGCACTTCAAATCCTTCTTTTTCAAGATAACTACGGACTAATTCATTTAAATCCTTTTCATCTTCTACGACGCATATTACACGTTTCATATCTTGTTCCTATAGATTCAATGTTTGAATCAGATTAACCAAAGGCTCAACACAATGATGGCATTTCTCTAACGTCGCGGCTTCAACCATGACACGAACCAATGGTTCTGTACCGGATGGACGTACGAGAATTCTACCTTCACCCTGTAATTCTTTTTCTAAACGATCAATCTCAGCTTTTAATTCAAGATTTTCTAATGCGGCTTTCTTATTGTTTACTTTTACATTCTTTAAGACTTGTGGGTAGATTTTTACATCATCGCCAAGTGCTTTTAAACTCTTTTTATGCGCATGCATTACTTCAATCAATTTAAGGGCCGTTAATAATCCATCACCTGTAGTGGCATGTTGCTTAAAGATGATATGACCCGATTGTTCGCCACCTAAATCATAGTTATTACTAATCATTCGCTCATAAACATATTTATCCCCAACTTGCGTTTGTTCTGTATGAATTCCCGCATTTTGAAGTGCTTTATATAAGCCTAAGTTCGCCATGACCGTTGTCACAACCGTATTGTCTTTTAATTGATTCAATTCTTTTAGATACATTCCACAGATATAAATTGTTTTATCCCCATCGACTAAATTACCTTCATGATCGACTGCGATTAAACGATCCGCATCGCCATCAAACGCTAAACCAATATCGCATTTGTGTGAACGTAAGTATTCTTGAAGATTCTCAGGATGCGTTGATCCACAGTGTGCATTGATATTTAAACCATCGGGTTGATTACTCATGATAAAACAATCCGCATTAAGTTCAGTCAATACATCAAGTGCCGTAACACTTGCCGATCCATTTGACGCATCAATTGCGATACGTAATCCGGATAAATCCATATCAAATAGGTTAATCAAATTTTGTTTGTAATGTTCAAGTCCTGATGTAAAGTCATACACACGTCCAATCTCTTCAGATTGTGCATAGGGTACTTCAGCCCCATCGATTACAGCTTCTATCTTAGCTTCTAGTTCATCATCAATCTTTACACCATGGGTATTAAATACTTTAATCCCATTGTCATAATATGGATTGTGACTCGCAGAAATCATAATGCCACACGCAAAGTCTTCATGGGTTGTGATATACGCAATCGCTGGTGTTGGCACAACACCCATATCATACGCATCTGCTCCACTTGCACAGAGTCCAGCACATACCGCATGTTTTAACATACTGCTGGATAAACGCGTATCCATTCCTACCACAATTTTCTTTTGTTTAAAGATTGAACCTAACGAACGACCGATTTTAAACGCTATCTCCGCTGTTAATTCCACATTCGCTTTTCCACGAATGCCATCTGTCCCAAAATATTTCCCCATTTATTTCACCACATTGATCCTTATTGTTTGTTTAACTAAGCTAGCCTTTACCAATGGTTTGTACGATCTCATTAAGAGTTGTACATCCTGTTCACCTGGTTCTAATTTTGACATATCGAAATACACATAGAAATCATCACTTGTGACGGTATCTACATTGGATTGTGTACCGAATAAATCGATACCCGTAACCGTATCATCTGAATCAATCAGTGTGAAACGATATCCATTAATGTTATTTATGAATTGAATAAACACATCTTCTACTCTTCCACTTACTCCATCGCCTAAAGTAATCTGCATATTAACGCGACTTACACTGGTCTTCTTAACCCCTGTTGGAAGTGGTATATCTGCCACTAAACTGGTATCGGTTGTAAGGGTTGTCGCATCAATTGGAACTTGAATTGTATCGATGTTTTGTAAAACTGTATCCTTACCAAAGATGGTAACAGTTTGTTGGTCTAACGTAATACTTTCAATTGCTTTACCATTCGGTATATCACCATTAGGTACAATTTCAATCCCTACTGTTTTGTTTGGTGAACTTACACCAACACTAACAGATACAGATGAAGGAATAATATCGACATCCATTTTATTCCCATCTTGGTCATACGCTACGATTGGGGCTTCTTGCGTAAAGTCTGCTGTTACACCACTCGCATCAATCAATGCCTTTACAATCCCAATCTTATAGAGTGTATCTTGCGATGCACGAATAATAATTTCTTGGTCAACAAAGGTTGGATCGGATAACACGAACTCTTGGTTCATCTTATCGGTGTTGATATAGTCATATTCTAAATTAAAGTGTTGAGATACTTTTTTCTTGATTGTCACAACCGCCGTTGATTGCGATAGTGCAACTTCAACACGTGTTGAGAAATCTTTAGGCGCAAGTTTTACTTCATGCGTGCCTTCCAATAACCCAGTTAAATCTGCCACGACAGAATATGCTTTTTGGGTACGAATCAAGGTAATATCGGACATATCCCCTATTACATACGCTTTAACTTCAGTTGGTAATCCAGATACTTCATATACTTCATCGTTTGAAATTACGGTTACCGGAATCGCATCGATGGTTACCCCTGATGTAATCGGTGTTTCAAAGATAATCTCTCCGATATTAAAGTTAATCGCTACATATAAGACAATCGCTAAGATTAAACTAACAATCTTACCTGAATGTGGACTAAACAATAAACGATCGATCCACATACTGAAGAAACGAACAATACGCATAACGATAAACTCTATTGAGTTATATGTTTTAAATACTTTACTACTTTGTTCAGCGATTTTCTTCGCAAGTTCTAATTTATCGTATCCTTGTTCAACGGGCTTTTTATTCTGGCTCATTCTTTTTCCCCTCCCTTAGATACTTCATCTTCTTCATCATCCAATAATGTATCATCCGATACACTGTACTCTAGTTTTATATGTGGCATTTGTTTGTGTGTACTTGTACTCACTTCTTCTATTACTTCTTCTACTTTTTCTTCTTCAACTTTAACTTCTTCAACTTTTTTACTTACTTTTTTCTTCTTTTTGAAGATAGAAGTTAATGATTCTTTACGTTCAACTTCTAACGATTTCTTAACATTATCTAATACATCGTTTTCAACTTCTGGTTGTATAACTTCTTCCACGGCACTATCTTCATTAACATTTTGTAGTTCTATTTCTTCAAATGGTTCTTCCACAACTTCTTTTTCAACTTTTTTCTCTTCAACATCTTGTTTAGTTTTCTTTTTACCAAACAATCCTTTAAAGTCAAAGTTCACAAGTTTCTTTGGACCATTCTCTTCAGTATTTCCATCTTTCGATTTGAATTGAATTGGTTTAGGAACAATTTCCTTCGCAACTAACGCAACCTGTTTTGCAGGATCCGCATGATACACTTCTTCTTCATCTTGCAAGATGACTTGTTCAAGGTATGCACGAAGTGTTTGTTGGTTCATGGTAAGTAGTTTACCTTCTTCCGCAATCGAAATGCGTCCTGTCTTTTCAGACACAACGATCGTTACAGAATCCGTTATTTCACTAATCCCAATCGCTGCGCGATGACGTGCTCCATAGCGACTTGGTACTTCTAAATTGGTTGGTGGGAAATACGCAGATGCACAGGCGATGCGGTCCCCTTGGATAATAACCGCTCCATCATGAAGTGGTGTACTTGGCATAAAGATGGTTTGGAGTAAATCAGCAGTTACAATTGAATTCATCGCTGTACCTGTTTTTATGAAATCACTCAATGAATGTCCTTGTTCAAGGGTAATAAGCGCTCCCACTTTACTTTGTGAACAGCTCATTGTCGCATTAACAAGCTCATCGACGAGTCTTAATCTCTCATTAACGGATAAGGTATTTAATCGTGAGAAAACACTACTCTTACCGAGTTTCTCAAGGATGGATCGTATTTCTGGCTGGAATATTATAATAATCGCCAAGAATCCATAGGTGACAAGTACTCCTGCTAACCAATCGACCGCTTTAAAGCCGAAGAAGTTCGCAATTGCACGAATTATTAGAATAAGTATGATTCCTTTAAATATTTGTGCAGTTCGAGAGTTGTTTCGAACGATCTTGATTGTATAATAGAGTAATATC
>DASSDQ010000012.1:0-11882 GCA_035697025.1 Erysipelotrichaceae bacterium
AAACAATTCTTAAACAAAAAAGATGAACTTAAAAGACTAGTACATTTAACGAAAAGTACTGATCATTTCTATTTTGAGAAACGAGTCAATAATTATCCATTTGATCCCTTATCAAACTATGATTTAAATAGTTGGATTGATCGCTTTGATAATAACGTGAGAAAACAGTATGAGTCACTACATGAAAGCATATTATTAACCAACATAAAACAAAATCTAGATGATGCGTTGAAAACACTTAATATAATAAATAATATCTTCATAGAGATCGATGAATAATCAATGTTTTGAATTCAAAAGGACTAATTGTAACACTCGTTATAACTAGTCCTTTCCATTAATATTTACTTAAACTACTTCCTTAGCGAGAATCCACTAGTCCATCCAATAAGCTCACGGATAGCTAATGTAATCTGTAAGAAACAATTGCAGATGTTAATGTGCTCTTCAAGTTAGAATCATTTGTCACAAATAGTGCTCAGATTATCTAAGATAATCGTAGTAATCGGAGTATTAGAATACTTAAACGCTAGAAATACACTTCCAATATCTGGGCTACTAAATGGATCAATTAGTTGAATATTATGTTCTTGGAGTTTTCTTTGAAGGGGGAATGTAACAAACTCTTTACTCTTGAATACACCACCTTGATACGATGCATACACCATGTCATTAAATTGAAGTTTATTTTTAAGAGCGATAATAATTCGACTAAGTTCATGTGCTGCTTCTTCAAAGATTCTTAGAGCAGAAGAATCTCCTAATTCTGCCAAGATACTAACATCAAGAGCAAGACTAGCAACTTTTGTTCGATCGAAATCCCAATCAACAATAACCATCTTTAATATATCTGAATCATTGATAAAATTATATTTTTCTTTAATATGCGAATATAGTTTTGTTTGATTTGATCTTCCATCGCTTTGCATCGTGAACTCTTGAATCAATTTACAACCAATCCAAAAAGCACTACCTTCATCACCACCAAAAGCATGATGCCAGCCACCACAACGTAACGAATTTCCTTTATCATCTATCCCAAGTCCAATAGATCCTGTACCAGCTATTAAAACAATCCCTGGTTTATTTATAAGTGCTCCAGCATATGCATTTTCAACATCATTTCCAATTGAAGTTTCAATAGGGCTGAAAATATCACATACTGTATTTTTAATTAATTCATTGTCTTCCTCAATGTCTCCATACCCAGCAACTGACGCAAATATATGATGAATATTCTCTCTTTTTAAACCACTTTGATTCAAACACGCATCAAGACCATTTTGCATAACGCGTTTCAAACCATCTAATCCAACTTGTAAATAATGACTAGCGGGTTGAATGTTTTCCGCTACTTTTATACCATTCTCATCGACTAATAAAAACTTGGTTTTAGTACCACCGCTATCAATTCCTAAGAACAATCTCATTTAGATACCCCTCGTAGAGCTACGTACAACTAATTTAGTTGGTAAGAAAATACAATAAATATTTTTATCTTTATTCAAAATCATTTCCAAGATACGTTTAACAGCTGTCTTTCCAATCTCATCACTAGGAACATCAATCGTAGTAAGAGGAGGGATTAGATAAGATGAGAACTTTAGATTATTAAACCCTACTACCGCAATATCCTCAGGACATCTCAAATTATTTCGATGTATTTGTCCAATAACGATTTGAGCTAACGAATCACTCCCCGCGAATATAACATCAGGCCGATTGGGAGATAGAATCAACTCATTCGTTTGTTCAGCGCATTTCTCAAGATCCCAAAAACAATCCTTAATAATCGATGCGTCATATTCGATATTTTCTCTACGAAGACATTCGCGATACATGATTAAACGTTTAGTATCAAGCATATCTATGTTTGGAGCACCACCACCGATATAAGCTATTCGTCTGTAATTTTGATTAAGTAAATGACGCATAATCTGCTTAGTAGAATCGAAATGATCAAAACCAACCGAATTGAACATATTTTGATAATTATCAATCGTAAGAATATGTTTAACATGAAGTTTTAGATCTTCAACAATATGCATAGGTAACATTTCCATTATGATAATTCCATCCAACTTCATTTCGTGTAATTCTGCAAGTTTCGATGGTTTTTCTAATTCATCATAGTTAATTAAATAGGACAAGCTACAATTGTTTTTCTTAATTTCATTTTCAATCGCAGAAACCATATTCATGAAGTAAGGATCAGAATACTTAACGGCAGTCATGGCCATAATACAACCAATCCTTATTTGTTTCTCATTCTTGTTTTTCTTAGTAATCGAATAGTTTAAATCCTTTACCGCTTTAAAAATTGTTTCCTTTGTACTATCAGGAACCTTAAAGCTCTCATCATTCGACAGTACTCTAGAAACGGTTGTGATTGAAGTACCGGCTTTTTTTGCGACATCACGAATATTTGACATAGTTTGTATCCTCAGTATATGTTTACTAAACAAATTATAGTATAAATTTATCAAATAATCAATAAAAATCAAATGAAAGCCTTTACATCCTATTTTTACTGTTCTACAATTGATTTATGAACACGTAAACATTAAAAGTGTTTAGTAAACAAGAGGTTAACTATGAGAAAGAAGTTTGTATTTATTGGAGCTGGTTCATTAGATTTCACTCGATACTTAGTACGAGATATTTTGACATTTGAGAAATTTAATGACTGTGAAATTAGTTTAGTTGATATTAATGAGAAAAGATTATCGTATGCTTACCAAGGAATTATGAAAATAATCGAAAAAGGTAATTATAAGGCAACTGTAACGCTTACTACAAATAGAAGAGAAGCATTAGTAGGCGCAGATGGTGTCGTAATCACGATACTTCAGGGCGGTGTTGAAGTTTGGAGACATGATATTGAGATCCCTAAGAAATATGGAGTTGATATAAATGTTGGCGATACAAGAGGACCATCTGGTATCTTTAGATTTTTAAGAACAGCACCTGTTATGTTGGACATAATTAGAGATGTGGAAGAGTTATGCCCACATGCGATTGTTTTAAATTACTCTAATCCAATGGCGATGTTAGTAAGCTTTATGCAAAAACAAACAAAAGTAAATGTTACTGGTTTGTGTCACAGTGTACAAGGTACTGCAGAAATGCTAGCAGAATGGATTGGCGCAGATATCAAAGACATTAAATATGTTTGTGCTGGAATCAATCACCAAGCATTTTATACAGAATATAAATGGAAAGGTGAAGACGCAATTCCATTATTAAAAGAGGCTATCTTAAGAGAAGAAATCGCAAATGAAGAACCTGTTCGAATTGAGATGTTTAGACATTTAGGATATTTCCCTACAGAGTCAAGTGGTCATAATTCTGAATACAATCAATGGTTTAGAAAGCGTCCTGATTTAATTGAAAAATATTGTACGTTTGGAACAGGATGGAATCCTGGTGAATATGCTTATATCCTAAATGAATATCTTGAAAGAGAATCAACTTGGGAAAAAGAATATAAAGAATGGTTAGAAAACGGTGATATTGAGCTTGAACGTGGTGAAGAATACGCTTCGAATATCTTCAACGCAATGCTTGGTGATAACACTCCGTTCTTCTTCAATGGCAACTTACAGAATAAAGGTTACATTTCGAATGTTAGAGAGAATGCATGTGTAGAAGTTCCTGTTGTAGCGACTGAATTGGGAATCCATTCAATTATGCCTGTTACATTACCTGAACATTTGGCACTTATGGTAGATCATTCTGCTCGAATCGAAGAACTTGCTGTTCAAGCCGCTATAACGGGCGATCCAGTAAAGGTTTTCCATGCCATTTTATTTGATCCTTTGACATCAAGTGTACTAAGTATGCAAGAAATAAAAGATATGGTTCAAGAAATGTTGAACAAAAACGCTAAATATTTGGGTTATTTTAAATCATTAGAAATTTAGATTACTTTACCAAAGTCTATTACGCATTAAAGTGCGTTGAAAGGAAATATGAATGAAGAAATTAGTATTAATAATGATTAGTTTGTTTATGCTTACGTCTTTGGTCGGTTGCTCTGGTAGTGATACTAGCGATTCTGAGACAATCAAGTTGACCTTCTGGGGTCATCAAAATGAAGCATGGAATGAATCCTATCGTCAAATAGGTGAAAGTTTCATGGCTGAAAATCCAGGTATTGAGATTACGTTTGAATTCTTCCCTTATGATCAATTCGAGTCTAAGGTACAAACTTCTCTAATTTCAAAAGAAGGCGGAGCTGATATGTACGAAATGTGGGGAGGATGGGGTGTTGATTTTGCATCTACAGGAGCATTAGCACAGATGCCAGATACTCTAGCACAAGATGTTATCGATAATGTTTACCCATCAACAATTGGTGCTTTAATGTTTGATGGCAAATTATACGGACTTCCACTTGAGTTTAATATCGAAAACGGTGGATTACTTGTAAATAAGCAATTACTAAAAGATAACAATATTGAAATTCCAACAACATGGGATCAACTTGTAGATGCTGGTAGTAAGTTAACAAAAGCTGAAGATGGAATAATTACACAAAAAGGTTTTGATTTCGTTAACTGGGATTCAGTTCCATATTTATTCTTATCAATGATTTTATCAACAGGTGGTGAATATCTTGATGAAAACGGTAAATTCACTTTACAAACACCTCAAGCAAAAGTTGCATTACAAGAACTCTATGATATGGTAGTAGTTGATAAAGTAACTGATTTAGAAGGTTTAGTTGGAGGTGGCGATCTTGAGGGATATCAACAACTATACGCTGGACGTAATGCACTTGTCCCTCGCGGTCCATGGGTTATTTCAGAAGGAGAAGGTAGCTTTGGCCTTGAATATGGAGTTGACTTTGATTACGTTGCAATGCCTTGGTTCGGTGATAAAGTTGCGTTCGCAGCAGAAACAGGTTGGGCACTTAGCGTAAATGGTTCATCTGAACAACAAGAAGCTGCATACAAGTTCCTTGAATACTTCTATCAAGATGAAAATCTATTAGCGCATAATGTTGCTGCAACTCAAATTCCTGCGAAAATCAGTGTAGCTCAAGATCCTGAATTGATAAATTTAATGCCTTTCGCAAAACCGTTAGTTGGAATTTTGGATGATGCTCAATTCATCGGATATTTCAATACGGATCAATTTAAAGAAGCAGTTAATAATATGTTTGTAGATTTAGTTATGGGAACTATTCCTTCAGTTGATGAAGCACTCGTTTCATTAGAAGATCATTTAAATACCAATGTAGTTAAGTAATGATTAGAGGATGGATAGCATTATCTACCCATCCTCTTTTTTCTAAATAAGGAAGTTCAAAGAATGAAAAATAAAAAATTTATACTATTCGTCTTAATACCAATCTTTATGCATGTATTAATATTCAATGTTGGTCCAATTCTAGCAGGATTTGGTATTTCGATGATGGATTACAATCCTTTAAGAGATTCAAACTCTTTTGTTGGTTTAAACAATTTTAAGCAATTAATGAATGATAAGGTCTTATTAAAGGCACTAGTAAACACATTAACGTTTGTAGGTGTTACTGTCGTTCTAAATATCGTCTTTTCATTGATGATTGCTCAATTCATTAGTATGTTCAAATCCAATAAGATTAGAAGCTTTTTCCGGATGGCATTCTTCTTGCCTTGTGTAGCTCCATTAGTAGCTTCAAGTGTAGTCTGGTCAAGAAGTATTTATCCAACTGTGACAGGACTTGCCAATATGATTTTAAAAGTTGTTGGAGTAAATCCTGTAAATTGGCTTGGAGACCCTAGTGTCCTAATGTGGTCAATTATCGTATTTACGATCTGGGTTGATATTGGTTATAACATAATACTATTTAGTGCTGGTATTGATGCGATACCAACGAATTTCTATGAAGCTGCAGAAATGGATGGAGCATCTTCATGGCATAAATTCAGACATATTACATTACCTTTACTTGGTAGAACAATGACATTCGTTATCATAATGACTTTGATAAGTCATTTCCAAATGTTTGCACAGTTCTCTGTTATGGTGTTGAAATCTGGACCACAGAATTCTGGGTTAGTATTAACAAGCTATATCTATAAAATTGCATTCGAATTGAAAGATATGGGATATGCATCAGCTGTTGCAGTATTGTTATTCGTAATAATATTTATCATTACGATTATTCAACAAAAAATTCAGAAAGTCGATTGGGATTATTAAAAGTGAAAAAGACAAGAACCAAAATAAAACCGATTTTTATCATAATTTTTATTGGATTATTCTTAATTTCACTATTTATGATTCTACCTTTCTTTTGGATGCTTTCTAATTCATTAAAGAGCACAAAAGAAATACTAATTGATCCAAAGCATTTAATACCGGTGAATTTTACACTTTCAGGATATATCAAAGTTCTATCTAAATCGCCGTTCTTTTATTGGTTAAGAAATAGTTTATTTATTACGATAACCAATACATCTGTAATCTTACTAACAAGCACATTAGTTGGATTTGTATTTTCGAAGTTCGAATTTAAATTTAAGAAAGTATTATTCTTGATTGTACTTGCGACGATGATGGTTCCAACCCATACAACAATGATTCCAGGCTTCTTACTTATAAATGCATTAGGTTTATATAACACATCAGCAGCTCTAATAATACCTTCGTTTGTTAACGCATTTGGAATATTCCTCAGTAAACAAGCATGTGATGATATACCTAATGAGTTAATTGAAGCAGCGCGCATGGAAGGGGCGAGTAATTGGAGTATTTATACTAAAATCATACTACCATTATTAAAACCAACAGTTGGAGCTCTAACGATATTTACATTCTTAAATTATTGGAATGATTATTTAAATCCATTAATTATGATTAATGACATTAAGAAAATGACATTACCTCTCGCTTTATCCTACTTCTCTTCACAACATACAGCTGATTTATCAGCAACAATGGCAGCTTCCGCATTAATTATGATGCCTGTTGTAATTGTTTTCTTACTCTTCCAAAAGCAATTTATTAAAGGAATTGCGACGACAGGAATGAAGTAATGAAAGATATTTTATTAAGTGAATATAGACCTATTTCACAATGTATTACAAATCAAACAAAACTTGAAAAGGCAAAATTTAATGTAATTGATATTCATGAACATTTAGGGAAATTAGTGCTTGGTAATGACTATAAGACTCAATATAATCTAAATGATTTTGAATCAGAATTAGATCGTTTAAATATTCGGCATATTGTCAATTTAGATGGTGTTTGGGGTAGTGAAATGATAGATATGATTGATCATACGCATTCTATCAGAAATCGTTTATCTACATTCGCTTGGATAGATGTTTCAAAAATTGATGATGATGATTTTGAACAACAAATTAAAACGCATTTATATGATTCTTATCATAAAGGTGTGCGTGGTATAAAAATGTGGAAAGTTATTAGTTTGAATCAAAAGGATAACTCCGGGAATTACATTCGAACAGATGATAAACGATTAGATGTTGTTTATAAATGTGCAGCAGAATTAAATATACCAATTCTAATTCACATTGCGGATCCAGTAGCGTTCTTTAAACCTGTTGATGCATCAAATGAACGTTATGAAGAGTTAATTGAAAACCCAGATTGGTCATTTGGTAAACAAGGCCAATTTAGTTTTGAAGAATTAATGGAAATGCAGGATTCGATGATTATGAACAATCCTAAAACGAATTTCATTGTTGCACATTTTGGATCATATGCTGAGAACTTAAACCATGTCGCAGAACGATTAGAACGATTTCCTAATATGTATATTGATATTGCCGCAAGGATTGCAGAACTTGGGAGGGTGCCATATTCAAGTCGAAATTTTTTCATAAAGTATTCAAAACGTATTTTATATGGTACGGATTGTACACCATTGAACTTAAATCAACATAAACAATACTTTAGGTTTTTAGAAACATTTGATGAGTATTTTGACTATCAAGAAGAAGGCGAACAACCAGGACAAGGTCGTTGGAAAATATATGGAATTGGTTTACCAGATGAAGTTTTAAAAGATGTTTATTATCGAAATGCATGTAAGTTGTTAAACCTAGAGATTAAGTTATTTGAATAACAGATTGGCTTATTTAAGCAGAAAGAAATAAGTTATGTACTTAAACATTGAAGAAGATTTATTAATAAAGAATCTTGCGTATCATACGGCTAGGGAGATATCTCAACAGCCTTTCACGTGGATTGAAACTTTGAATCTCGTTCAATCCATGAAGAATAAGATTAGTGATTTCTTACGTGAATTAGGTAGAAAAGGCAGCTATGATATTATTTTTATGGGGGCTGGAACAAGTGAGTATATTGGAAACACACTAGTCTACTATTTTAATAAGATAAGTAATTTTAACGCTCGAAGTGTTGCGTCTACTGATATGATTCTTAATCCTGAACTTTACATAAATAAAAAGAAAAAGACTTTATTCATATCGTATGGTCGAAGTGGTAATTCTCCTGAATCTGTAGGAGCAGTGCAAGCTGTAAACGAAGTAACAGAAAATGCACTACATTTATTTATTACATGTAATAAAGAAGGCGCACTCGCAAAATTCGCGTATCATGATGACAGAATACTAGCTATCGAATTACCTGAAGTTACCAATGATGTTGGGTTTGCGATGACTTCAAGCTTTACGAATATGTTATTAGCGACAATTCTATGTTTTAATCTCGACAATCTAGAACAATATGTTAAAAAAGTATATGAGCTTTCTAAATCGGTCGAACAGGATATAATCTCAAATTCAACACAAATTCAGACTATAATTGAAGAGTTTAAGTTCGAAAGGATCATTTATCTTGGGTCACAATGTATGAAGGGATATGCTCAAGAAAGTGCATTAAAGGTACTTGAACTAACCCAAGGAAGAATTCCAACTCTTTACGATACATTGACAGGATTTAGACATGGGCCAAAATCATTAATAAACCAAAAAACACTTATCGTAATCTATTTGAGTGATAACGAATTAACTCGGAAATATGAATTAGATTTAGTGCGAGAATTAAAAAACCAACAAAATGGATATAAAATTTTACTAATTAACCATAAACAAGTTGAATATGAAACGGACTACTCAATTAAATGCACTTATAATGATTTACCAATGGAACTTGTTGGTTTAAAGATGATTGTTATTGCACAAATAATCGCATTTTTTAAATCTCTTTCTTTAGGAATTACGGTTGATAATCCTTGCCCAACAGGAGAACTGAATAGAGTAGTAAAAGGTGTAACGATATATCCAATTTAAAATGAATAATTCGGGAAATACTGTTTGAAATTTCATTCAATATTGATCAATTCGAATAAACATAAAAAAACTGAACTCAAATTAAAGTTCAGTTTTTTCGTTAAAATATATGTAATTACTTACTAAGAGAGAATCCACCAGTCCATCCAATAAGTTCACGGATAGCCAATGTAATCTGTAAGAAACCAAGAGCCTCAAGTTCTCTAGCACGCTTCAATGATCCAGCATCTACGACATTCAATCCACTACCATTAAGTGCAGATGTTAATGTACTCTTCGCATCTGAATCATTCGACGCTAATAGAACAGTTGTGGCCGCATCACCTGCAAGTGTATACGCAAAGTTTGTGTTAAATCCTTTTACGACAGCCGCTGTAGGAACAGCCTTCGCAATCACTTCAGCCGCAGAACTATCTGCAGGAACAGCTAATCCATCCATTGTCGCAAAATCAACAGGGTTTGTAATATCAACGATAATCTTACCCGCTAATTCAGCTTTGTGAGCTTCAAGTACAGACGCAACTGCACCATATGGAATCGCCAAGACAACGATGTCGCCTAATGTCCCAACTGTATCTTTCGAACCAAATAGTTCTACTGTATTCCCTGCCTTTTCGAATCGTTCTGCGATAACCTTAGCCATATTGCCTTTACCGAAGATTGTTATGTTTTTCATTTTATAATACCTCTTTCTTTAAGGATGCTTGTATATTTGTATGCATCTGCTATAATAATAACAGTACACAACAAATAGTAAAGTACGCACTATAAAGTATTATAGTAACTAAAAAGATACTAAGGAGATAAGAACGATGATAATCGAAGAACATGAATACTTAGAATGTCCTGTAGAAGTGACATTAAATCTATTATCCAGTAAATGGAAAGCATTGATTATACGTGAACTATTAACTGGCACAAAACGTTTCAGTGAGATGAAAAGAATGTTGCCGGGAGTTACACAAAAGATGTTAACACAGAGTTTAAGAGGACTCGAAGAAGATGGACTTATTGAACGTACCGTATATCCTGTTGTTCCTCCTAAAGTTGAATACAATTTATCTGAACTAGGCGCAACATTATCACCGGTTATTGACGCAATGCGTAGTTTTGGTACACAATATCGTCAGAATGGTTTACGTAAATAAACGTAAACAAGGAGTTCATAATGATCATCCAACTGAGTCTAAACCTCCAAAAACCAGAATGTTACGCAAAAACTGAAGAAAAGTTCTGGAACGACCCCCACATTTCTAAAGGGATGTTAGATGCACATCTAAATCCAGGGACAGATGCCGCAAGTCGTAAACCAGATTTCATTGATCAATCCGTAGAATGGATTAGTTCTTTACTAACGCAAGATGCAACATTATTAGATATTGGATGTGGACCCGGTTTATACACAAAACGATTTGGTAAAAAAGGAATCAATGTGACAGGATTAGACTTTTCTGAACGTTCCATTAATTTCGCAAAGGTACATGACTCAAAAGGGAAGTACATCTTACAAGATTACTTACAAATGGACTATTATGAACAGTTTGATGTAATAACACTAATTTGGTGTGATTATGGCGCATTAATTCCATCTGATCGAATCAATTTATTACAACGTGTCTATCGTGCATTAAAACCAAATGGACTATTTATATTAGATGTATTTACACCAAACTATAATAAAGACTATAAAGAAAGTAAGACATGGGAATTCTATCCTAAAGGTGGATTCTGGAACCCACATACACATGTATGTTTAGATGCTCAATATAAGTACAGTGATACGATAACTTGTAATCATGTTGTAATCCTTGAAAGTGAAGGAACGCATGCGTATTCGATATGGAACACATGTTTTACCCCAGAGACACTTTTAAATGAAGCACAACCGATCGGATTTAAATCTGTTGGTGTATACAGTGATGTAAAAGGTCAACCATATAAAGATGACTCTGATACATTATGCATGGTGTTAAGAAAGAATAAATAGAGAACTAACATGTCGCCAACAGGTCACTTAGCCATAGGATTTGCGGTCAAACGATGGTATTCTAAACTACCACTCATATGGTATTTAATCGGTGCGAACATTATCGATATTATCTATATTGTATTAACGGTGCTAGGCATCGAAAGCTTTGGGAACAATCCTTGGACGCATAGTTTACTCATGGCAGTCATATACGCAAATGTTGGTGGACTACTGACTTATGTTATAAGCAGACAACGGAATAGTTCCATATTAATGGGAATTGTAATATTCAGTCATTGGTTATTAGATTTCATTGTTTGGGATAATCTACCTATCGCATTTGGTAAAACACCATTACTCGGACTAGGATTATACAATATGATTGGATTTAACATCAACGCCATACAATTCAATACCGGATTGATTATAGCGACTAGTATCGAACTAATACTCTTCATAATTGGTGTATACCTTTATATAAAATCTAAGAAACTAAGAAAAGTTTTATAAAAGTGTCACGTTTTGCGACGTTCAACAGTTATTAAGTATAGAGCTCTACATCGTAGAGTTTTTAATTGGAGGAAACATGACACTTAAACAGGTATACGATCGCTTTATGGATAGTTGTGAATATGGAC
>DASSDQ010000013.1:0-19430 GCA_035697025.1 Erysipelotrichaceae bacterium
GACGATGAAAAAGATTTTAATTGTTGGTGGAGTTGCTGGTGGCGCAACCGCTGCGGCTAGACTCAGAAGATTAAGTGAAGATGACGAAATAATAATGTTTGAACGTGATGAGTATATTAGTTTTGCGAACTGTGGATTACCTTACTATATTGGAGATGTCATTACAGAACGTGAAGATTTACTTGTACAAACAATTGAAGGAATGTCAGAACGATTTAATTTAGACATTCGTAACTTCTCAGAAGTAATTGATATTAATCGATCCGCTAAAACAGTAACGATTAAGAAGGTAAAGACCGGTGATACTTACCAAGAGGCATACGATGTTTTACTCTTATCACCAGGGGCTAAACCAATTTTTCCTCCAATTGAAGGAATCAAAGAAGCGAATAACTTATTCGTACTAAGAAATATACCAGATACGGATGCGATTTATCATTACATCGAAACGAAGAATCCTAAGACTGCGGTAGTCGTAGGTGGTGGGTTTATTGGTGTTGAAATGGCTGAGAATTTAACTGAACGTGGCATTAAAGTTACGATTGTGGAGAAATTACCACAAGTACTTGCACCACTTGATTTTGAAATGGCTCAAATTGTACATCGCGAGTTGAATGCGCATGGGGTTAATTTAGTTTTAGGGGATGGTTTATTAAGCTTTGCGAATAATGGAAAAGTGATTAATCTTGAAAGTGGTAAATCGATTGAAACAGATTTAATTATCTTATCCATCGGGGTTGTGCCAGAAAATACATTAGCGAAGAAAGCTGATTTATTAGTAGGTCCAAGAGGACATATCGTTACAACATCCAAGTTAGAAACATTGGATATGAATACGAAAGAAGTTGTGGAAGGTGTATATGCGATTGGGGATGCGATTCAAGTTAAGGATTTCGTAACCAATACAGATACTGCGATTGCGTTGGCTTGGCCTGCAAATCGTCAAGGTAGAATTGTGGCAGATATTATCCATGGAGCGGATCTTCAATACAATGGTTCAATGGGAACATCTGTATTAAAGGTATTTAATCTAACCATTGCGGCTACGGGTAATAATCAACGTAGTGCAGAAATGAAGAAGATACCAACGCAAGCAATTCATGCACATCGTAATAATCATGCGTCCTATTATCCTGGCGCAACGAATATCGATTTTAAACTTGTGTACAATCCTGAAACGTTAGAAATTTTAGGTGCTCAAGCCATTGGTCAATCAGGCACAGAAAAACGCATTGATGTCATCGCTACAGCGATTAAATTAAAAGCTAAAGTTACACAATTGAGTGATTTAGAATTAGCGTACGCGCCTCCCTATTCTTCTGCAAAAGATCCAGTCAATATTCTTGGCTATATCGCTGAGAATGTGATTGCAGGACACTATAAAGTAGCCTACGTTCAACAAATCCCAGAACTACAAGCTCAAGGTGCACTATTCTTAGATGTACGTACACCGATTGAATTTGAGACAGGATATATTCCTAACGCAATTAATCTAGAAGTAGATCAATTAAGAAACAATCTCCATCTATTAGGTGATTCTAAAGATCGTATGATTGTCGTAAACTGCCAAGTTGGATTACGTGCTTATGTCGCAATCATGATGTTAAAGAATTTAGGGTACACCAATCTATATAATCTATCTGGTGGATATTCTACCTATAAAGCATTTAAGTATGAATTAAACAGCGCGTCATTGGGAATCGTTAGAACGCAGAAAGTAGATGAAACAACAGGTATGACAAAAACATCTCATGTTGGTGATAGTTCAAAAGTTGTAGATGTATCAGGACTTCAATGTCCAGGTCCTCTTATGGCTACCTATAAAGCTGTACAAGATATCAATGAAGGGGATGGCGTAAAGATTATTGCGACAGATCCAGGCTTTGCGACCGATGTACAAGCGTGGGCAAAGACAAATGGTCATGATTTATTAAGCTTAAATCTTGAAGGTAATAAGTATGTGGCAGAGATTGTTAAAGGGAAGAAAACAACGAATGAACATACTACAATCAACCAAGAAAATGCGACTATCGTATTATTCTCAGGTGAGCTTGATAAAGCGTTAGCCGCAATGATTATTGCCCAAGGTGCCGCAGCACAAGGTAAACATGTCTCCATCTTCTTTACCTTCTGGGGATTGAATGCATTACGTAAAGATGCACATGTCCCAACAAACAAGAATCTAATTGAACGTATGTTTGGATTCATGATGCCAAGAGGTGCCGATAAACTTCCATTATCAAGTATGAATATGATGGGTATGGGAACACAAATGATTAAAGGGATTATGAAACATAAGAATGTGGATCAATTACCAGTCATGATTAAAAATGCTCAAGCACTTGGAATTAAGTTTATCGCATGTAATATGAGTATGGATTTGATGGGAATCAAACAAGAAGAATTAATCGATGGAGTAGAACTTGGTGGTGTAGGAACATACATCGCTAATAACGAAAACGTCGGTACAACATTATTCATCTAAACGGGTCAACACCCGTTTTTTTGTTATAATCGAGGTAGAGGTAAACCATATGACAGTACATATTGAATGGTTAGGACATTCTAGTTTTAAGCTAATATATAAAGAATACCAGATCGTAATTGATCCATTTGCGGATAATATTATCCCTGGTTTAAAAGGCGTTAAAGAAGAAGCACATCTTGTGTTGTGTTCACATGAACATCGTGATCATAATGCACGCGATTCTGTCACCTTATTACCTCAAACAGATAATCCATTAACTATTGTGGAAATAGACAGCTATCATGATAATAATCATGGTTTAGATCGAGGTAAGAATAAAATCGTAGTTCTACAAGATGAATCTATTAAGCTTGTGCATCTCGGCGATATTGGGTGTATTCCAGAAGTTGATATGCTAGAGAAAATGCATAAACCAGATGTATTGTTTGTGCCAATTGGTGGACATTACACTTTAAATCGAGAAGATATTGTAAGACTGATTCATATGATTCAACCTAAAGTAATTGTTCCTATGCATTATAAATCAAATGATTTTGGGCCGAATGTGATTGGGACATTGGATGAATTTACACAATTAATGGATTTACCTGTTATTAATTATCATTCATCACACTTTAACTATACGACTGATATGAAGAATCATATTGTAGTTTTATCGCCTAAAAACATTATCTAAGAAGCATCATACTGCTTCTTTTTTCTTACACTTGGTATACTAATAAAAAAGGAGGGCACTATGTCAAAATATGATTTATCGAAACTAAATGAAATGCAACTTCAAGTAACGCAGAAGAATGCGACAGAACCCCCATTTAAGAATGAATTTTACAATCACTTTGAAGATGGGATCTATATTGATATCGTAAGTAAGGAAGTACTATTCTCTTCATTGGATAAGTTTGATTCACATTGTGGATGGCCAAGCTTTACTAAACCACTTGAAGATAATGTATTAGAGAAAAGAGATATGAGTTATGGAATGGTACGCATTGAAGTACGTTCAAAAGATGCGGATAGTCATCTTGGACATGTCTTTGATGATGGTCCACAGGATAAAGGTGGTTTACGTTATTGTATTAATTCCGCATCTCTAGAGTTTATTCCGAAAGCTGAACTTGAAGAAAGAGGATATGGAAAATATCTAAGTCTGTTTGAGAAATAAGAAATATGTTAAAGTAGTTAAAAGTGAGGAAATTATGGCTTATCCAATTCGATTATTTACGCAACGTATGCGTGCATTAGTATTAAAGCGTTCAATTGATCTTGTCCAAAATAAAAAAGTAGAATTATTGGATCACGATCATGAACACGCTCAATTTCATGTGGAAAATCAAAAAGATGGTTATTACCATGTCGAAGTACGATTACTCGATAATCAAGTAACATTTACACATTGTGATTGTCCGTACCGAGGTGTAGGTTTGTGTAAACATACTGGCGCTGCGTTATTACAACTCATTGTGAATGATGGATTTGATGTGTCAGAGTTAACTGATTTGGATTTTAAACTAGAAGATAGTGATGTCATAGATCTTGAAGCAATGGAAGAAAATGTTAAGGCAATTATCAAGGAAATTAGTCAAGATAGTGGCTTTGAATTAGTCGAATTTTTATCGAACCAAGATAAACCTCAACTCTTAACTTTTATCTTAAAATACTTAGAAGAATCTGAAGATATTCGCTTAGTTATCATGGCTTATTTGTGGTATAAAAGTCAGAATCCTAAGCCGCCATTTTTGTCTTAAGCGCCTGTGCGCTTTTTTTAATTCTGTCATCATTACACATTGACAAGCTTGTACTAGGATGAATTGAAACCGCTTTAAAAGAAATCTATACTAAGGATGACGATGACCAAGTCATCAAGTCAAATTACCTATAAGGAGGTATTATGAAAGAGAAAGTTCAAAGTTTTGGCCGTTTCTTATCCGGAATGGTCATGCCAAATTTGGGCGCCTTCATTGCTTGGGGTTTAATCACCGCATTATTCATCCCAACTGGTTGGTTACCAAATGAATCATTTTCCGTCGTAGTTGGACCAATGCTTACTTACCTATTGCCAATTCTAGTTGGTTATACAGGTGGTAGAGTAGTTCATGGACAACGTGGAGCAGTAGTAGGGGCTACAGCTACATTCGGTGTTATTATGGGCGCTGGTATTCCTATGATCTTAGGCGCAATGATTATTGCTCCTATCACTGCTTATGTATTAAAGAAAATAGACGAAGCTTTAGAAGGCAAGATTCCTGCTGGATTCGAAATGTTAGTAAACAATTTCACAGCTGGTATCGAAGCTGCAGTATTCGCAATCCTTGGACTAGTTGTTATCGGTCCAGTTGTTGAAGCTTTATCAAACGCATTAGGTGCTGGAGCAGAAGTGCTTGTAAGCGCTGGCTTATTACCTTTAGTTTCAATCGTTGTTGAACCTGCTAAGATCTTATTCTTAAATAATGCAATCAACCACGGCGTTCTAGGTCCTCTAGGTGTTGCTCAAGTAGCTGAAACTGGTAAATCCATTTTCTTACTAATTGAAACAAATCCAGGTCCTGGTCTTGGTATCTTAGTTGCTGCTTACTTATTCGGTAAAGGCTTAACTAAAGAATCTGCTCCTGGAGCAATCATTATCCACTTCTTTGGTGGTATTCATGAAATCTACTTCCCATACGTATTGATGAACCCATTACTATTACTAGCTGTTATCGCTGGTGGTGCTACAGGCGTATTCACATTCGTATTACTAAATGCTGGTTTAGTCGCTCCTCCATCACCTGGATCAATCTTCGCATTATCCGCAATGGCTTCCGGTGATTTACTAAAAGTTTGGGTTGGTATCGCAACTTCCGCAGCAGTATCATTCTTCGTTGCTTCATTCGTGTACAAATTCACTGAAGGCAAAAAAGACTTAGATGCAGCTACAGCAGAAAGCGCAGCTAATAAAAATTTATGATAAAGAAAATTGTATTCGCATGTGATGCCGGAATGGGATCCAGCGCAATGGGAGCTACAACGTTAAGTAAGAAACTAAAAGCGGCTGGTTTAGACATTAAAGTTGTACATACAGCAATAGAAGACATACCAAGTGACGCACAATTAATCGTTACTCACACATCTCTTGCAAATCGTGCTCGTAAAGAACACCCTAATGTAGAAGTTGTCACCATCAATAGTTTTGTTGGCGCACCTGAATACGATCAACTTGTCAAACGACTCACAGAAGAAAAATAATAATACGAAGGGGTAGAAATACCCCTTTTTATTTATGGCAACATATAATGTGTTCTATCTTAAATCATGTCACTATATAACTTTTAAAAAAATGTTTATAATGAAAGTATGATTAATCAACAGTTAACGTTTCTAAGTCCACGCTTAATTCAGTGTTTGATTGTGTTGTGCAACACAGATGGTTTCATGACGGTCAATACACTCGCTGAAAAAGTGAAAACGAGTAAACGAACTCTATTTAGAGAATTAAAAGATATTAATACAATATTAAAACCATACCCAGTTAGTGTTATTACACGGCCCAAATATGGCATTAAACTCGAATGTGATCAAGATGAGAAATTACATTTCAAGAGTATATTATTACAGATTAGTGCGAACCAAAATAATTTAAGTAAAGAGGATCGTCAGACGGTCTTATTGGCTGAAATATTGAAGAATAAATCACTTCAGAAATTAGTGGTTTATGCGAACGAATTTGATGTATCAGAAGCTACGATAAGTAATGATATTGATGGCTTAGAACCGATATTGAATGGCTATGGATTAACTCTAATTCGTAAGCCAGGAAGTAACTTATGTATTGAAGGTTCAGAAGAAGCGATTCGTAAAGCAATTCGTGATTTTGTGTATCAACATATGGAAGAGGAGAAGTTGGTTCGCTTATTGAATCAACAGATGCCTTGGGACATCGAGAATTATTTTAAAAATCAAGGCCCAGATAGTATTCTCAATGTCCTCAATAAGGAAATTCTATGGCAAGTTATTGCCATATTAAAAGAAAATGATTCGACTTGGATTCATCGTTTAGCGCAGAACTCGTATATTGGATTGATTCTACATTTGACCATAGCGATTGAACGTATGGTTAAACAGGATCCAATCACAATTGATGCTCAACTTTTGGAACAACTTAAGAAGGATCAAATGTTTGAGAAGGCGAAGGAATTATCGGAGTACTTTGAAGATGAGTTTAATTTAGTCTTTCCTACAGAAGAAATTGCGTATATATCGATGCATCTTAAAGGTGCTCGATTGTTACATATTGATGTGATTGATCCAATTGAAGAAGAAGGCGCAATCCAAACGGTTGAACTTCAACGTTTGGTAAATCAACTTGTTGATCAATTTGAACGTGTGAGTCATATCAAGGTTAAAAATGATGAAATATTAATTCATGGATTAATGACGCATTTAAGACCTGCACTAACTCGATTGCACTACAATTTAGAAATTCGTAATCCGTTATTAAATCAAATAAAAACGCAATATTCTATTGTATATAATCAATGTTTTGAGGCATGTAAGAATACTGAAGATAAACGCATTCGTGGTTTAAATGAGAATGAAATTGGATTTATTGCGATGCATTTTGGGGCAGCTCTAGAACGAGTTAAACAAAATGAACCAAATCGTTCGGTTAAACTAGCTGTTTTATGTGCTAGTGGAATTGGTATATCATCACTACTCGCGTCACGAATTAAACGTAGTTTAAAAAATAGTATCGTTGTTATACCACGTTCACATCTTGATTTAGAACAAATTAAACTTGAGAATTTTGATCTAATCGTAAGTACGATGGAAATCGAAGATATTGGGATTCCATATGTAATTGTTAATCCATTATTGAGTGATACTGATTTAGAACGGATTCACCAACAAGTTAATGCGATCGCTTCAACGCCTGAATTAAATGAGGCAACACATGAAATCAATTTCTATCAGAGTTTACATACAAGCGCAATTCTGAGTGAATCAATCTTAAATCTAATTGACCAAATTGAAGTAATTCAATTATCAAGTGATATTACACGTAAAGGTATTATCGAGAAAGTATCCTATTACTTAGGTCATGATACGATTAGTCGTAAACAAATCCAAAAGGATATATTACAACGTGAGGCAATGGGATCTGTTGTAATGGATGAAGAAAACTTTGCGTTATATCATGCGCAAACAACAGCGGTTAGATTACCTAGAATGTTAGTGTTTAGACCCAACAAAGAAGTATTTAATACCTATGAATCTAAATCAGTCCATCTGATTGTGGCTTTATTGATACCTGAAAATTCGATTAGAGAACTTAATTATTGGATGAGTCACTTAAGTTCTGCCCTTATAGAAGACGATGCTTATCGCTTAGCTGTCTTTACTGAAGATAAGACAGTAATCCAAAGGGAAGTTCTACGAATATTGAAAGGACCAATTAAAGATTGGTACAGGAAGGTGGGTGGATGATTAAGATTTATGTGGTTTGTGATGCTGGGATGGGATCCAGTGCTTTAGGGGCTAGTTTACTCAGAAAAGAATTCAAAGAATCAAAGCTTCAAGTCAGTATTCAAAATGTTCCAATTGATATGGATATGCAAGACGCAGATGTCTTAGTTACACATAAACATTTTGAAACAAATTTAAAGAAACATTATCCAAATAAGAAGATATTTGGATTAGAAGATTTCTTAAACAAAAATAACTTAAAAAAGGTGGTACATATGATGGAAACGATTGAAAACGCAGTATTAGTAAAAGAGAATATCCGAGTAAATTTAAAAACAGTCTCAAGTGATGAAGCGATTATCGCATCAGGAAAGAGATTAGTTGAAAGTGGATATGTCGAAGAGAGATACATTGAGGGAATGTTGGAACGTGATCATAGTTTATCAGTGTTCATGGGAAACAAAATCGCATTACCACACGGAGAATATGATTATAAGAAGAATATTCTGAAGAGTGGTATTGTTGTCGATATCTATCCAGAAGGCATTGATTGGCATGGCGAAAATGTTAATCTTGTGGTTGGATTAGCTGGTATTGGTGAAGATCATATGCATATCCTTTCAAACATCGCGACGGTATTTGGAGAAATTGAAGAAGTTGATAAAGTCTTAGCACATCAAGATGCGGAAGAAATTTATCGCTTATTAACTCAAGAGGTACAAGAATGAAAAATGCGGTTCATTTCGGGGCTGGAAATATAGGTAGAGGATTTATTGGCCTTCTTTTGAATCATTCAGATTATTTCGTTAATTTTGTGGATGTGAATGATGCACTAATTGATGCACTAAAGAATAGAAATTCTTACACTGTAGAATTAATTGATGATAATAGTGAAAAAGTAGTCGTCAATAATGTATCAGGGATTAATAGTAAATATGAACTGGATCTATTAAAGAAAACACTTGTAGAGGCTGATTTAATCACGACTGCAGTTGGAGTTACGATATTACCAATCATTGCGAAATCACTTGTGTCCGCAATTGAACAACGTGCAAATGATAAAGTAGAATCTTATTTAAACATCATCGCATGTGAAAATACCATTGAAGGTTCTACGAAACTAAAGAACGCATTACTTCCATTATTAAGTGAATATGCGGTTGAATATGTTGAGAAATGGGTTGGATTCCCTGATTCTGCAGTTGATCGTATTGTCCCTAATCAAAAGAATGAAGATATTCTTTGGGTTAAAGTTGAACCATTCTATGAATGGGTTATTGATCAAACGAAGATTAAAGGTGAATTAAACATTGAAGGTGTACACTTTACAGATACTTTAGAAGCGTATATAGAACGTAAACTGTTTACCGTCAATACTGGGCATACAACTGCCGCATATGCAGGCTTTATTAAGGGTTATCCTACGATAAAAGATGCGATGCAAGACTCATCAATCGTGAGTTTAGTTGAAAAAGTATTAAGTGAAACTGGTGCGATGCTTGTATTGAAACATGGCTTTGATGATACTAAACAAAAAGAATACATTGTTAAAACAATCAAACGATTCAAGAATCCGAGTATTATCGATGAAGTTACACGTGTAGGTCGTTCGCCATTACGTAAACTCGCAAAAGGTGATCGTTTCATTAAACCAATTTTAGAATGTGATACTTTAGGTTTAAGTTATGAGGGATTAATACAATCCGTACTTAATGCATTAAAATTCGATTGTGCAGAGGATGAAGAGAGTGTTAAATTACAATCCATGCTAAAAGAAAAAGGATTAGAAACTACACTCATCGAAGTAACTGGATTAGAAAAAGAACATAAAGTTATACAAAATATTATTAAACAAGCTTAATTAATTGGCATCTAGATTCGTCTAGATGCTTTTTTTTATTATTTTTCGTAAACGCTTACAAAAATTATTGACAACACATATTAGAATTGATATTGTATGGATATAAAAGATGAATCACCTTTCATATTAGAGATTCATTCGGGGTAATAACACATGAGTAAAGTTTATATCGTTAGTGCTAAACGTTCAGCGACAGGTTCCTTTTTAGGAACTCTTAAGAATATGTCGGCTGGTGATTTAGGTGCTGCAGTTTTAAAGTCGATCTTAGATGAAACAAAAATAGATCCAAGTGATATTGATGAAGTCATTATGGGTAATATCTTACCAGCAGGTCAAGGTCAAGGTGTTGCACGTCAAGTATCAATCAAAGCAGGTATTCCTGTTAGAGTACCAGCGTATAGTTTGAATATGGCATGTGGTTCAGGGATGAAAGCATTAATGAATGCATATACAAGTATTAAATCGGGTATGCATCATTTAGTTGTGGCTGGTGGAGTTGAAATCATGAGTGGTTCACCTTATTTACTTCCAAAAGAAGTAAGAAGTGGTCACAAAATGGGTAATATAAATATGATAGATCATATGATCTATGACGCACTTACCGATGCGTTTGATGGAACACATATGGGTGTAACTGCAGAAAATATTGCGGCACGTTATAACATTACACGTTTAGAACAGGAACAATTTGCTTATAATTCGCAGTTAAAAGCGATTAAAGCGGTTGATACAGATGTGTTTAAAAATGAAATCGTTCCTATCTTAGTAAAAGTAGGAAGAGATGAAGTCAGTTTCGAAAAAGATGAATACCCTAATCGTAAAACCGATTTAGATAAATTAGCGAGTTTAAAACCAGCCTTTAAAAAGGATGGTGTTGTCACTGCTGGAACCGCATCTGGGTTAAATGATGGAGCTAGTATTACATTAATTGCCTCCGAGGAAATGGTTAAGAAATATAACTTAAAACCTCTTGCGGAAGTATTGGCGATTGGGCAAGGTGGTGTAGAACCAAATGTTATGGGACTCGGCCCAACACCTGCCATTCGCCAAGCCCTAAAACATGGAAATCTTAAATTGAATGATATTGATGTATTTGAATTAAATGAAGCATTCGCTGCACAGAGTCTAGGTGTTGTACATGAATTAAGCGTAGAACACAATGTGTCAAAAGAAGAAATTCTAAATAGAACAAATCCTAATGGTGGAGCTATTGCCTTAGGTCATCCAGTTGGGGCAAGTGGTAATCGAATCTTGGTTACCTTAGTTCATGAATTGCATGCGTTAGATAAAAATATTGGTTGTGCATCACTCTGCATTGGTGGAGGCATGGGTACAGCTGTTATCATTAAGAAAGTGTAAAAGGGTAGGACAATGAAATTAGATGGAAAAGTCGCAGTTATTACAGGTGGTGCTAGAGGTTTAGGTCAAGCAATGGCTGAAGAGTTTGCGAATGCAGGAGCGAAAGTTATTGCGGCAGATATGGGAGACTTAAGTTATAGTCATCCAAATGTAGAAGGATATAAATTAAATGTGACGGATTCAGAAGCGTGTTTAAACTTCTTTAACGAAATCGTCAGTAAATATGGAAAGATCGATATCTTAGTTAATAATGCAGGGATTACGCGTGACGCATTAACGCGTAAGATGACAGAAGAAATGTGGGATTTAGTTATTGATGTCAACCTAAAAGGTGTATTCAATCTTACTCGTCATGTTGGTCCACATATGCAAAATAATCAAACGGGTTCAATTATTAATATCGCATCCATCGTTGGTGTATTTGGTAATATCGGACAAGCAAACTATGCCGCATCTAAAGCAGGTGTCATTGGTTTAACAAAGACATGGGCAAAAGAATTCGGAATGAAGGGTGGAAATGTTCGTGTCAATGCGATTGCACCTGGATACGTTATGACAGATATCTTAAAGACGGTTCCTCAAGATTTATTGGATAAATTTGCGGCTATGACAATGTTAGGTCGTTTAGGACAACCTGAAGAAATTGCGAAAGTTGCACTATTCTTAGCCAGTGAAGACGCATCTTATATTACAGGTCAAGTTATTGAACCAAATGGAGGTATGAGACTCTAATGAAACAATACGAAGTTAAAACATTACGCTTAAGTAACGGTGAAACGATCGCATATCGTGAATGTGGAAAAGGTGAAAAGACTTTAATTCTAGTTCATGGAAATATGAGTTCATCTGTACATTTCCAAACAACGATGGAAGCACTCGAAAATGAGTATAAAATCTATGCGGTTGATATGCGTGGATTCGGTGATAGTTCATATAAAACAGAATTAAATAGTTTACATGATTTCTCAATCGATATTCAACTTTGGATTAAAGCACTTGATCTAAAAAACTTTACAATCTTAGGTTGGTCAACAGGTGGTGGTGTTGTCTTAGAACTTGCGGCAGATATGCCACAACGTGTAAATAAAGTATTATTACTCGATTCTGTTGGTATAAAAGGATACCCAATGTTTAAGAAGGATGATAAAGGTCAAGCAATCTTAACTCAACTCATCACGACAAAAGAAGAAATTGCGGCAGATCCTGTACAAGTACTACCGATTGTGACAGCGTATGCGACGCGTAATAAAGATTTGTTAAAGATGATCTGGAATGCGGTTATTTATAATCTCAAACAACCAAATGATGAAGATTATGATTTATATCTTGAAGCTATGTTAAAACAACGTAATTTAATCGATGTCGATTATAGTCTAGTCCATTTCAATATGACACTTGATCATAATGGCGTTAATTCTGGTAGTGGAAGAATTCAATTGGTTAAAGCTCCAGTTGTGATTATGCATGGTAAATCAGACTTTGTCGTTCCGTTTACATACGCAGAAGAAATGAAATCTTACTTCAAAGATCAAGCAACTCTAGTTCCATTTGAAAACGTTGGACATTCATGTGTAACTGATAATTTAGAACTATTTATACAAACAGTGAAAGAACACGTGGCATAGATGGAAAAATCGAATATAGGAATACTTGGTATTGGGGTATATCTGCCTAGCCAAGTAATGACCGCAAAAGAGATTGCGGAAGCGACGAACGGTGTTTGGAGCGAAGAGGCAGTCCGTGAAAAATTAGGGATTACACAAAAAACAATTCCAAGCGTTGAAGATGGAACTCAGGAAATGGGTGCACTCGCAGCGATTGAAGCTGTTAAAGATGCAGGTATTGATCCAAGTGAAATCGATGTCATTGTTTGTTTCGGTGAAGAATGGAAAGAATATCCGCTTACTACATCTGCACTTTACATCCAAGATCGTGTAAAAGCCGTTAACGCATGGGGAATTGATGTACAAAATCGTTGTTGCACATCGGTCACTGCGCTAAAGATGGCAAAAGACATGATGATTGCGGATGATGAAATTAAAACTGTACTCGTTTGTGGAGGCTATCGTAATGGTGATTTTGTCGATTATACCGATAAGAATATGTCCATGATGTATAACTTATCCGCAGGGGGTGGAGCGCTTATCTTACGTAAAGGTTTAAATAAAAACTTACTCTTAGGTTCACATATTATTTCTGATGGATCATTAGCACGAACTGCTGGTGTTGAAATTGGTGGAACGATGAATCCAATGAATAAAGATAATGTGAATGAAGGGTATAAATCACTTCGTTTAATGGATCCTGAGAAGATGAAGAATCGTCTTAATGAAGTATCACAAAATAATTGGTTGAAGTGTATTGATCGTGCATTAGAAAAATCAAATCTTACGCGTAGTGATATCGGTTATTTAGATATCTTACATATCAAGAAATCAGCGCATTATGGTATGTTACATGATTTAGGTTTACGCGATGATCAAAGTATCTATTTAGAAAATTATGGGCATATGGGTCAAGTTGACCAAATACTTTCTTTATCGCTTGCGCTTTCAGAAGGCAAAGTTAAAGATGGAACAGTTATCTGTATGTTAGCTGCAGGCATTGGATATGTCTGGGCTGCGAATATCGTGAAATGGGGAGTGGCTCAGTGAGTACGTTTATCCAAATCTTACTTCGAAGTTTAGAGTCTGGTAGTGTTTATGCACTAGCAGCTTTAGGCATCATCATTATCTATCGTACGTCTAACATCACAAACTTCTCGCAAGGGGTAGTTGGTATGTTTAATACCTACGTAGTAACCTTCTTATTTATGAAAACGGGGGCTCCTTTGTGGTTGTGTATTTTAGGTGGGGTAGTTAGTGCGATATTAGTAGGATTAACGATTGACTTTCTGGTTATTCGACATACTAAAAAAGTTGCGCCAGTCGCTAAACAAATTATTACATTAGGATTAATTATGGTCATTATGGGTATTGCTCCACTTTTATTCGGAGTTGATCCATTAAATCTTCCAAAGTTAATTGGCGAAGGTAATTTAACACTTGCGGGTGCGAACATTTCATACAATGGTTTGTTTAATATCGTATTTGGTTTAGTTCTTATGTTTGCCTTATTCTATACCTTACAAAAAACAAAAATTGGGCTTGCGGTACGAACAACCGCTTCCAATGAATATACCGCTCGTTTAATGGGTGTTCCTACTAAAACCGTTACCTTAGGCGCATGGGCAGTTGCTGGTGTGTTAGGCGTTTTAGCGGGTGTTATGATTGCGCCTACCACAACCGTTACATTAAATCTAATGGATGTTGTACAAATTAATGCCTTAGTTGCGTGTGTTCTTGGGGGGTTCCAAACTTTCTATGGACCGATTATTGGGGCATATTTAATCGGTGTTAGTCGAAACTTATTAATTTATTACGTATCAAGTGTATGGGGTGGACAAATCCTTTACATCCTTATATTAATTTTCTTAATCTTTAGACCATACGGTTTAATCGGTAAGAAAACAGTGAAGAAAGTGTAGGTGTGAAATGAGTAAATTTAACATTAAGACACCTTCATTGAATGTCAAAAATTTAATAAAGAATCCGTATTTACAATTTATCGTCTTCGGTTTATTGTTAAGTACTTTGCCGATCCTGGCCACCCAATTTTCCTTTATTAAATCAGCGTATATCACAACCATCGGTGTCACTCTGATTTATGCCATAGCCGCCTTGGGCTTAAACCTCCTCCTTGGATGGTCAGGATTAATTTCATTAGGTACAGCTGGGTTTATGGGTCTTGCGAGTTATATCTCAGCGTATCTAACCGTAGATATGGGACTTCCTTTCGAAGTCGCATTAATTGCCGCAATTCTAGTACCAACCTTAATCGGGGTATTAGTCGGATTAGTCTCACTCAAAATCGAAGGTCTTTATTTAGCGATTGCGACCTTGGCGGTTTCAGAAATTTTACGAAAGACCTTCGAAGAGTTTGACCAGTTTACCGGAGCCTTTAGTGGTAAATCGGCTAAGTTCCCTGTTTTATTTAATTCGATTCAGTTAGATCGAGCAACGATGTATTACTTCATCGTATTCGTACTAATCATCATTATGTTAATTACATATAACTTAGTAAATGGTCAAATGGGACGTGCACTTAACGCAATGCGTGGTTCTGAAGCAGCGGCTCAAGCAATGGGTGTTAACCTATTGAAATATCGTTTAGTCGCATTTGCCTTAGCCACCATGTTCGCCTCTGTATCCGGTGTTCTCTATGTACACTTCATACGTTATTCCTATCCATCCTCATGGACACTCAAGTTGTCACTAGATTTCTTGGCGATGATCGTAATTGGTGGAGTACGTTCGATCTATGGAACAGTCCTTGGCGCATTCATTGTGTTTGCGGTTCCAGATTTATTCTTAAAACAAATTCCGTATTTTAATCAATTGTCCTATACCTTAAATGGAATTCTCATTATCTTGGTTATCATGTTCTATCCAAATGGAATTATTATGATTTTCAAAGATATTAAGAATCTATTCAATAAGTTAATTAAGAAAGGAAATGGAAATCATGTTAAATGAAAATGAAGTTCTGAAGATTGAGAACTTATCCATTGCCTTTGGTGGATTAAAAGCTGTTGATAATCTTACATTTGAAATTAAGAAGAATGAAATATTTGGGTTAATTGGACCTAATGGAGCAGGTAAAACAACTGTATTTAATTGTATTACTCAGTTCTACAAACCCAATGATGGGAAGATTTTATTTAGATTGAAAGATGGTAGTGAAACAAACTTAGTTGATCATAAAGTACATGAAATTATTAAATTAGGCTTAGTTCGTACCTTCCAGAACGTTGAACTCATTCGTGAGTTAAGTATCTTAGATAACGTTATGATTGGGGCGCATATCGACTTTAAAGCAAGTATTCTTGAACAAGCATTACGCCTGCCAAGAGCACGCAAAGAAGAGAAGGCATTACGTTCTGAAGCAGAAGAAATACTAAAACGTTTAGGAATTTGGGATCGTAAGGATATGTTGGTCTTTGGACAACCGTATGGGATTCTAAAGAAAGTTGAGATGGCTCGTACCTTAATGTGTCGTCCTACACTCATAATCTTAGATGAACCAGCAGCGGGATTAAATGATGTAGAAACCATTCAATTAGCACAATTGATTCGTACCATTCGTGATGAATTTAATTGTTCAGTTCTATTGGTTGAGCATGATATGCGATTAGTCATGGATGTGTGTGATCGAATCTGTGCTATCTCTTTCGGTAAGTTCTTAGCGAAAGATACCGCAAAAGAGATTCAAAAGAATAAATCCGTACAAGAAGCATATTTAGGAAGTTCTGAGGAAATTCATCATGTCTAATACAGCACTCTTTATTAAAGGCTTGAAAGTTAGATATGGAGCGATTGAAGCTCTAAAAGGCATTGATATGGAAGTTAAAGAGGGCGATGTTGTAGCGATATTAGGTGCGAATGGGGCAGGTAAAACAACCACATTGCGAACCATATCCGGACTTATCGAACCTGCAGAGGGGAGTATTCTCTTCTATAATCATGAGATTGGTGGCGAAGAGCCTGAGAAGATAGCGGCACTTGGCTTATCACAATCACCAGAAGGAAGACAAGTATTTAGAGATTTAACCGTAGAAGAAAACTTAAAAGTTGGGGCATTTACGGTAAGAGATAAAAAGATTATCAAAGAACAGTTTGAAAAAGTCTATCGTTATTTCCCAGTTTTAAAAGAACGTAAAAATCAAATATCATCAACCTTATCGGGTGGTGAACAACAGATGTTAGCGATTGGTAGAGCATTGATGAGTAATCCTAAAATATTACTCTTAGATGAACCATCACTCGGTTTAGCTCCATTAATAATTCGCGATATTATGAACATCGTTCTTGAGATTAAGAAATCAGGAACTACCGTAATTATCGTCGAACAGAATGCGGCACAAACGTTAAAGATTGCGGATTATGCGTATGTGTTGGAGTTGGGTGAGATTAGTACTCATGGTCCAGCAAAAGACTTGCTTAACGATCCTAAGCTGATTGAAGCGTATCTTGGATCACATTAATTTGGTATCAATGCGTAACGCATTATATAAACAAAAGGAGGAATACATGATGTTTAAGAAGTTGTTTATGGTTCTTACAGTTATGGCTCTAGCGACGACACTCGTTGCTTGTGCGCCAAAAGAAGAAGTAGTTGAAGAAGTTGCGGCTCAAGGGATTACAGACACTGAAGTGTTGATCGCTAACTGTGCAGCAACATCTGGTGCATTTGCGCCAGTTGGTACTCCGTTTATTGCAGGGATTGAAGCATACTTAAAAACGGTCAATGATGCTGGTGGTATCGATGGACGTACAATTAAATTCTTACACCAAGACGATGAATTTGATCCTGCAAAGGGTAAAGCATGTTTAGCATCTATGGTTGAAGATGAAAAAGTCTTCGCTATCGTTGGTCACTTTGGTACTCCAGTTGTTGGGGCTACTTTAGAAGATCTAAAAGACTATGGTATTCCAGCTGTATACTTCGCTACAGGTATCGGTCAACTTTATAATGATAAAGCTGAAGGCCGCGACCGTGGTATTATGCCAGTTCAACCAATTTATGTCACAGAAGGACAAATCATGGTTGCTCGTGCTGTTGGGGATTTCGGAGCTAAAACAATCGGTATTATCTATACAAATGATGATGCTGGTAAAGACATTTTAGCCGGAGCTCAAAAGAAAGCTGCTGAATTAGGTATTACTTTAGTTGAAGCACAAGTTGCGCCAGGTACAGACGATGCGTCTGCAGCTGTTACAACAATTAAAGAAGCAAATGTTGATTTCATTATCGGTGGAGCAATCCAAGCTACTATTCCTACAATCATTAAAGAATTAGCTGCTCAAGGTAATGACAAAGATTTAATTACAACATACGTTAACGTTGCGCCAGTTATTGCGGAATCCGTAATGAATGAAATCGCTGGTAAATTTGATGTATACGGTAGTGGTTGGGTATCATTCGAAGGTGAAGACCGTATGGCTGCACTTAACGAATTCGCAACTGCTTTACCTGAATACGCTGCTAATGCATACGCTATGACTGGCTGGATTGCAGCAACATTCTTCGTAGAAGGTTTACGTCGTTTAGAAGGTGACAAGATTGTTACTTGGGAAAACTACATGGACGCTATGGAATCTGCACCAATCCAAAACCCATTTGGTGGTTTAATTGATTACACAAATGGTCTACGTGCTGGTACACAAGAAATGAACCTTTCCAAGATCAACCCTACAGCTCCTACAAAATGGGAAGTTGTCGATGGTTTAAGATCAATGGATGATTTATTAAGCTAATAGGTTACAATTAAATAGAACTGGTTGCGGAAGCTAAGCCTTCCGCAACACCCTTTATGGAGAAAACAATAATGGATATTTCAATTAAAAAGATTAGTGCTAGTGAAGCAGTTAAAAAAGTTAAAAGTGGAATGATGATTGTTACAGGACTTGGTTGTGCAGAAGGACGTGCGTTCTTAGGTGAATTACACACTGTAGCTGATGAAGTGAGTGGTGTTACTGTCACAAACTGTCTACCCATGTCAGATCCAGAGTTCATGAAGAAGGAATATAAGAATTCATTCTATGTGGATGGTTGGTTCTATTCCCCAGCTTTACGTAATGCGCATCAAAATGGAAATATATCCTTTATCCCGAATCATTTACATCTTGCAGGGACAAAGCGTTTAGCGCATGTTCATACAGATATCTATGTCGGTGCTTGTTCAATGCCAGATAAACACGGATATGTTTCATTATCCTTGAGTAATACGTATGAAAAACGTGTCATTGAAGAAGCAGATTGTGTCATATTAGAAATTAATCCGCATATGCCATATACCTATGGTGATTTAGAATTACATTTAGATGAAGTAGATTTTGTGATTGAAGCAGATTATTATCCTGCCGAATTACCAGATGTCGAACCCAATGAAAAGGATAATGCGATTGGGAACAATATTGCGAGCCAAATCAATGATGGAGATTGTATCCAACTTGGTATTGGTGGTATTCCAAATGCGGTCGCATCTGCACTTAAGAATAAACGTGATTTAGGTGTTCATACAGAAATGTTAACAACTGGCCTAATGAAACTTGCTAAGATGGGTGTTATTACGAACAAACGTAAAACATTACATAAAGGGAAGATGGTTTGTACATTTGCGATGGGAAGTAAAGAACTCTATGAGTTTATTGACCATAATCCAGGTGTCGCAGTATTGGATGG
>DASSDQ010000014.1:0-15809 GCA_035697025.1 Erysipelotrichaceae bacterium
ATTGCGCCAGAATCATGTAAATCACTATGTTCATCTTTTAATAAGAAGTGTTTCGCAAAGTTCTTAGAGACGGTCGAACCATATTGCAACATCATCCCCATGGAAGTATTCCCATCAATGTTCGCATTTTCACGTTTTTCATCACTGTTCTCTTGGAAAGTCATCTTTTCAATGGATTTCATCAAAGAACCACGAATCTCGCGTTGATGTGTACGTTCCTTACGATACTTCTCATAAATACTTGCACATTCTAACGCTTGGTTCTCTTTCAAACACTTGATCACGATATCTTGAATCTTTTCAATCGATACCGATTCCAGATTCATTGATTCAAGCTTAAACTCAACTTTTTGAGCGATCTCTTGCGCAATGGATGGTCTATGTTCAACCATTTGTCGTTCTGCTTTTTCGATCGCAGACACAATTCGATCTCGACTATAATCTACTCTTCTTCCATCTCTTTTAATCACTGACTCTAGCATAATGTCCCTCTCCCACCCAAATTCCGAGAAAATGTGCATAATAAAAAGCCGATGCTTATCTCTCGTAAGCTTCCAACACACATTCATTTAAGGCAGGTCTTCCGACTCAAGATCATCATCACACTTCGCCTTCCCGTTAAAACAGTGGCATATGAAGGTGACTCCCTTATACGGCGGCGAGGACCGTGTAGGCATTTAACCTACTTCCCTTTTCACACATTGTGACCTTAAACTTCTTTGGTGGTTTTATTTTATCATTATGATACGCTTGAAACAAGCATTCTCCTAAAACATTCATCTTCATATTTGTGACAAAACTTTCATCATTAAAATACTTGTATATTGTTGACAGAGGATTTATGATGAGCATTGTTAAACAAGAAAGATGACTATGTTACAGAAACTTAAATATTCACTTTATCGCTTTATGAGCGGACGATATGGTTCAGATCAACTCAATTTCGCTCTACTAATTACCTCTATATTAATTTCATTAATAGGTGGTATTGTATTTAATCGAAGCTTTATTATTACTGGAATTGTCTATGCACTAAGCGCAATCGTACTCTATCGTGCTTTCTCTAAAAAGATATACGTTAGACAAAAAGAAAACTTAAAATTTATGAGTCTTATTCGCCCAATTCAATCGCGATATAATCTTATTAAACTAAACTTAACGCAGAAACAATTCAAACATGTTCAATGTCCAAGATGTCATCGTACACTTCGTGTCCCTAAAGGTCGCGGTAAGATTGAAATAACGTGCCCACATTGTCATGTCGCATTTGATAGACGTTCTTAAGAAAGGAACCTATGATTTCACTATTTAAATATATTCTTTACTTTATTGTATTAAATCTTATCCTCAACACAATCTTTCGGTTTAACCCATTAATTGGATACATTATCTATTTTGGATTCATTATTTATTGGTTCAGAGGATTACGCTTTAGACCAAAAACATTTAGAACGTACGCACAAGAACCTACACCATCTAAACCTAAAAACATGGGTGATGTAATTGATGTGGAATTCACTGAACATACAGAATCAACGGATTCAAATTAAAAGGCCATTATTGGCTTTTTGTTTGTCTAATTTGGTTAAATCGAATAAGCGCATATACAATCATACAATGTAAGAGTGCTGTTAGTATTAATCCCCATTCTACCCCATATTGATTCGCAAAGAAGCCGATGATGAGTCCACCTACGATCTGTCCAAACGCATCCATTTGACCGAAGAAGGATAAGAGTGTTGCTCGACCATACGACTCAAGGTATTGATTATTTATAATACTAAACATTGGATAGTTAATTGAACGTAATGTACTACTCAATGAATAGAAAAGTAAAAGAAAAGGAATCGTACTGCTTTGCGCAAAGAGTAGTATCGTAAATACTAAGATAGAGTTGAGGATGATAATAAATTGTATCGGTTTCTTAACCCGATTTTCAATCATCTTCATCATAAATACATGGACGAAATAGACTAGTGCCGTTAAACCACCAATCACCCAAACACTTTCCATCTCAGATAGTTGATTTGACCCAAATACCTTTAATCCCCATAATCGATCAAACCCTTCACTCGCAAACCCATAGAACAACGCAATTACGATTAATGATTTTAATACAGTACTTGATTTAATTAACTTGAGACTTTGTGTGATTAAACTTGTCTTAGAATCATGTCCTTCATTCTGTTTACGATAGTTTGTTTCTTTTGCGAACATCACAATCCCAAGACTTAATAAAACGAGTCCACATCCTGAGATAAATATCGAAGCTTCAATTGAAGTATTAAGTGAAATGATTACTGCTAAACCAATCCCAACAATCCCACCGAATGAACCATATTGACTGGCTTTAATTAAGATCGATTGATGCGTCGACTCTTCCGTTTCATCTAATATCCATGCTGTTTGTGCACCACTCACAAAAGTATAGCCTAATCCCAATAAGAAGGAATAGATTAAACTAAAGATAAAATTTGGTTGATAGACTAATACCCCAAAACTTAATCCCATTAATCCATAACCTATCGCAAACGATAAAACTCTACTCTTACGATCGGCTAGATAACCCGTTGGAACTTCAAATAATAAGACCGTCGACTCTAAAACAACCCCAATTAATATAAGTTGAAGTGGATTAAACTGACCTTTTAAAACATAATAGATTGGCGTTAAGGTAAAAACCCATTGGGTTAATAATGTACTAAGAAACTCAATAATGTAGTGTAATTTAACCTGTTTCATACTATGCATTGTATAGTGTTCTTCAAATTTTGTCACATAATATCAATCAAAAATGAACAGTATGGATTAATACTGAGTTGTTATTACAATACAAGTTATTTGGTGTATTATATTAAACAGGGGGGAACTTATGGGGGACTTTATATTCTGGATTATACTCATACCCGTCTTATTCTATATCATTGTTGGTACATTTTCTAAGGACTCACATCCAAATGATATGAATGTTCCAACACAAGAAGAAGATTATGGAGATGAATAGTTAATATTTAAAAAAGAGACAAGCCATCGCGCTTGTCTTATTCATATAAGTGATGATAGAGTGCTCCAATTAAATTCGAATCATTCCCAAACTCACAACGAACTACAGTTGGTTTTAAGATAGGTGTATATTTGCCATAATGATCAAATAACTCAGATACTTTACGATTGAGTGCTTCTATTAAACGATCTTGAGAACTAATTCCGCCACCGACCGCTACCTTTTCAGTATCTAATACCGTTTGAATCGCAAAAATCGCATTCGCAAAATTAGCCGCAAATTCTTCAAGTACATTTATCGCAACTTCATCATTATCATTAACTGCGATAAAGAATGCTTTACCATTGATCGAATCCTTATCTAATCCTTTACGTTCTTCATACACGCGTGTTAAACCACGTGTTCCATTAATGTTCGCCCAAAAGTTAACAGGGTCATTGATTGGAAGGATTGTCGTAGGAAAGCTTGATAACTCACCAGACGCAAAATTATTCCCTCTAAGAAGTTTACCATTCACAATTACACCTCCACCAATTCCAGTCCCTAATGTTAAAACTAAACCATGTTCAGAATCTTTAAGAGATCCTTTCCATAATTCCGCAAGTGCTGCACATTTACCATCATTCTCAATACTAATATTGGTTGGACAACGTTTTTGAAGTTCTTCCTTCATCGACACATTCTGAATATAACGTAATGCGCCACCTGTAAACATAAATCCTGTATTACAGTTAATTCTTCCCGGTGCACTCATCGCAATACCATCAATCTGAGATGCGTATCGATCATAAATCTGCCCAATCGCTTCCACAAATGATTCTAAACTATCACGTGGGACATCCACATCGCCTTTTTCAAGGATATTCGCCTCTTCATCCAACAACGCAAACTTTATACTTGTCCCCCCAACATCAATCCCGCAATACTTTTTCATACATTATTTGTCCCTTTCTTATTCCACAAACATCAAGTTATACAATGGTAAATGTATTCCACTTCGATCTTTGTATAATGGTTCTACGATTAAATCATAGGCTTCATCTAATAATCCTTTATCCACTAATTTATTCATTCTACGTAATGAATTTGAATCATCAAAACATAAACCAATCTTTCTATCCTTATTCTGAGCTAACAAGAAACGATGTTGACCATCTTCTGAATAGAACATTCTTAACCCGCGTTTAACCAATAATTCCGCAACACAATTCTCAAGTAAAATATTTTTCTGTATCACCAATGGTTGATATAGATACTCCACATCACCATCATCTAATTGACCTACTAAACATCCATTATCTCGAACACATAACTTAAAGTTATCATCTTTATGATTATCCAACAAAGGTAAATTTAATGGACCCGCTTTAAATATCGTAAATAACCACCCCATTTGATAGAGATAATAGATACTATCCCAATGCGTACGATACGACGCATTCTTTGCCACTTCACTGTACTTAAACCGTTTATTTCCCTTACGAACTTGTTGAGGAATCGAATGAAAAATCTCAACAGCTCGTGATTTCTTATTAAGTTCAACACGACTCACAATATCACTCAAATACACATCGTTTATAAATCGTTGAGATAAACGAATTGATTCATACGTACCTGTATTTAGAAATGTACGAACGGTTTTAGGCATACCACCAACCGCCATATAATAACGAAACATATCCAATAGATAATTATGTAAATCACTTGGCACTGGTCGTCGTTGTAAGAAATTATTCTTTATCTCTTGAATTGTTACATTACTAACATTATTCGCCCATAAGAATTCTTCGAAATCTAAGGCATGCATACGAATAACTATCACATCTTCTGGATTATTAAGCGTACTTAACATAGTGCGAGTCGCAATGACATCGTATCTTGGATCTGAAGAAAACTTAATCAGTGCTTTCATTGCAGGAGGACATAAATCAATTTCCTCAAGAAGAATTAGCGTTTCATAAGGAATACATTTAGCACCCTTAATTAATAAAGTCATTTGTAATATTAATGCGTCAAGTTCCATATCCATCTCAAAAAGATATTTCATATAAGGATATTGATTGAAGTTAATATTCACAACTTGTTTATAGTTTTGATAACCAAAAGAACGCAACACAAACGTTTTACCGATTTGTTGAGGTCCTTCAATGATTAATGACTTTCGAGCATCATCTGCTTTCCAATCATTTAGTTTCTTAACTATTTTACGCTTTAACATTTACTCATATTTTCTCACAACATGACCTATTATCCAATAAAAAAATTCCCGAAGGAATTTATTTTTTGATCACATTATAAACTGTTCCGAATGTATCAACCGTTGCGCTCACAATTACTTGGTTTGTAAGTGGTTTATCATACGTATTTCGTTTTTCATTCACAATCTTATCTACAACATCCATACCAGACACAACTTTACCAAATGCGGCATATTGTCCATCTAAATGAGGCGCATCCGCAACCATGATGAAGAACTGAGAACCAGCACTATCCGGATTTTGAGAACGTGCCATTGAAATAGTTCCACGTGTGTGTTTTAAGTCATTCTTAATGCCATTCGCATTAAATTCACCTTTAATACTATAACCAGGACCACCTGTTCCTGTTCCTTGCGGACATCCACCTTGAATCATAAATCCAGGAATAACACGGTGGAAGATTAGTCCATTGTAATATCCTTCAGAAACGAGTTGGATAAAATTACTGACTGTATTGAGTGCGACCTCTGGAAAGAGTTCGATATTAATAACATGATTATTTTCTAAAGTTAGTGTGACTAGAGGGTTTCGCATAAAATTCTCCTTGCGTTATCAACGCTTATATATAATACTCAAAACTGTCCAATAAATCAATCTTATGTTATTGTTATTTCATGAAAGCGTATCAAGTTCAAGCACGGATTAATCATCCAATCCTTATTACGGATGAAAAAATGATAGCCTATTTAGTCGGTCAACGATTCCATGTATCAGAAAGGTTTATCGGATTACTGATTAAGAAAGACGAAATTATACTGTATTTAAACAATCTTTTCCCTACACAATTAACAGGATTAACGTTAAGTCGATTCGATGATACGGATGATCCAATGAAATTAGTTAATCATGATTTAAAATCAGATGTTCTATATGTTGATAAACATATGGCCGCAGGATTTTTATTACGACTTATGCACATTAATCCTTTATTAAAAGTAGAAATTGAAGAAATAGCAGATAAAGTACGATCCATTAAAGATGAATCTGAAATAAATAAAATGCGCATCGCTAGTCAATTAAATGATAAGGCAATGGAACGTGTTCGTACACATTTGAAAGAAGGTGTAAGTGAGATGGAAATCGCTTCACTTATTCCAGAAATATTCCTATCACTTGGGGCAGATGATGTTAGTTTTACACCGATTGTCGCATTTGGTCATAACACTTCCGATCCACACGCTGTTCCTAATGGGTCTCGATTAAAAAAGGGACAACCAATTATTATCGATATGGGTTGTGTAAAGGATGGATATTGTAGTGATATGACTCGTTCATTCTTCTTAGAAGATAATACTTTAAATCATGTTTATCAAACTGTATTGAAAGCTAATTTAGCCGCAATTGATAAAGTAAGACCTGGTGTATTACTTAAAGATATTGATCACGCTGCACGTTCAGTTATCCAATCTGCTGGATTCGGTGAATACTTTATCCATCGTACAGGACATGGAATTGGTCAAGAGGTTCATGAGCCTTATGATGTAAGCGCAAGCAGTGATGTAGTATGTGAAGTAGGTATGATATTCTCAATCGAACCAGGTATATACTTACCAGAAGGTGGAGGTATACGTATCGAAGATTTAGTCCTTGTCACAAAGGATGGTTGTGAAGTACTGAATCATTATCCAAAAGATTCCCCAATGATCAAATAAGGACACTACGATAGTGTCCTTTATAAATTTACTTTAGATCGATCATCTAATGTACGAATATCTTGTAGATGATATTTATGTTTTAAATCATCATAAATGGGTGTTATTTTCTCTTTTACCGCCTCAACACATAATCCAGAACACATTGATTCTAACCCAATAGGATCAATCACATGAATATGATGATGTTTCGCAATTTCAATCATCTTATCGAGTAATGAATACGCAAATGTCTCACAATGAAAGCTCGAATCTTTTGTTTGAATCAATACATCTAGAGCGAAATAATGGCCATGTTCGAGTATATTACGAATTGGCAATTTTACAATTGAGAATTTAATCATCTCTATTTTATTATAGGGAATAATTGCCTTCGCATTCTCTATTTCTTTCAACTTAAATGGATTGGTCATTCCAATCGTAATATCATTATCATTAAATACACAATCATACGTAATCCCAAAACGACTGGTAATTTTTGCGACATCATTTCCAATAATCACACGACTCACTAGTATCTTTGTTTGAGCACTAATCTCAACTGGTACGATATGATGATACCCCATAAAAAGGACCCCCCCTTTTTCCTTATTATAGCACTTTTATATTTTTGTTAAATAATAGAAAAATCACCATTTCTGGTGATTTTATAAGGCACTGGTTAAATTTTGGGGGGAAGTCAGTGCCTTAGACAAGAAAACTTGTCTAAATCATTATACACATTATCAGTGTACATTTAAAGCACAAACAACCAATCAAAATTACGAAATTTGTTGTTTCAAATAAGCATAAATGAAGTTATCAATCGACCCATCCATAACCTTTTGAACATTACCTTCTTCTGCACCGGTACGATGATCTTTGACCAAAGTATACGGCATAAATGTATACGAACGAATCTGTGAACCCCATTCAATGGACTTCTGTTCACCCTTTATATTAGCGAGTTTAGCCTCTTGAGCTTCTATCTCTAATTGATAAAGTTTACTCTTTAACATATTCATCGCGTTCTCGCGATTATTTAATTGTGAACGTTCTGTTTGACAGTTTACGACAATACCTGTTGGTTTATGAATTAAGCGAACAGCGGACGATACTTTATTAACGTTTTGTCCACCCGCTCCACTCGCATGTCGAACCTCAAGAATGATGTCATCCGGATTTATAACGATTTCGATTTCTTCATTGAACTCTGGCATAACATCCAACGAACAGAATGATGTGTGTCTTCGACCCGATGAATCAAAGGGTGAGATACGGACTAAACGATGTACACCACGTTCTGCTTTTAGGTAACCATATGCCATATCACCTTCAATTAGAATTGATACAGACTTGATACCCGCTTCATCACCTGGCTGATAATCTAATACTTTTACTTTAAATCCTTTTTGTTCGGCATAACGTGTATACATACGATAAAGCATTTCTGCCCAATCTTGTGATTCCGTTCCACCTGCACCTGGATGTAATTCTAAAATAGCATTTGAATGATCATATGGATGGGATAATAGTATCTTAATCTCGAACTTCTCAAATGCCTCTTGTGCAGTTAGAACTTCTTCCTCTACCATTGCCATCATCTCTTCATCAAATTCTGTTTTTAACACTTCAACAGTTTCATCCATGGATGAATATTGAATACTTAGTTTTTTATACGAATCAATAATACTTACTAGATCATTCTTTTCATTGATCAAAGATTGCGCTTTTTTACGATCATTCCAGAAATGTTCTAACATCATTAATTGATCAATCTCATCGATACGTGTTTGTTTACCAGGTAAGTCAAAGAGAGTCGCCAAGTTGCTTTAACTTGGCTTTGATCTCATTGACCGATTGTTTCATCTCATAAACTTCCATTATTTATTCCTCACTTCAACCTTCATACGTAAACAGAAACTAACAACTTCTTGAGAGATACGTTGTAACATATCTTCAAAGAGTTCATAACCTTCCGCAACATATGCTTGAAGAGGTTTGTTCTGTGCGTATGAGCGCAAATGTATACCTTCTCTTAATTTAGACATCGTATCAATATGTTCTTGCCATGAGCGATCCACAATTGATAAAACGATATTCTTCTCAAGTGATAAACCATGTGTCTTAAATGGTTCAATCTTAGTTTCATAACTATCCCATGCTAATTGTTTCGCGTGATCAATGACTTCTTGAACACTCTTACCTTTTATATCTGCCTCATTAAGTGTAATATCGACAAAATGATTCGCAGCTAATGCGGTTAATAATCCTTCCACATTCACTTCTTCTTGACGATTCTTAACTTCTACATGAGCTTTTACTAGATTTTCAATAACACGATCAAACATTTCACGAATTAATTCATGAACATCTTGGTGTTCTAAAATATAATCACGTTGATTATAGATGGTTTCACGTTGTTGACGAAGAACATCATCATATTCAAGTAATGTCTTACGCACATCGAAGTTAACACCTTCAACACGACGTTGAGCACTTGTAATTGATTTAGTAACTAATGTAGATTCAACAGCCTCATCACCTAATCGATCAAAGATTGCACGATAACGATCACTACCGAAACGAACCATTAGTTCATCTTGGACTGATACATAGAAACGTGAATATCCAGGATCACCTTGACGACCTGAACGACCTCTTAATTGATTATCAATACGACGTGATTCATGACGTTCACTACCAAGAACTGCTAATCCACCTAGCTCTCTAACACCTTCACCAAGTTTAATATCTGTACCACGACCTGCCATATTCGTAGCGATTGTGATTGATCCTTTATGTCCAGCTTTCGCAATAATTTCAGCTTCACGTGCATGATTCTTCGCATTTAATACTTCGTGACGAATCTTATTCTGAGTTAACATCTTAGAGATGAATTCACTTGTCTCAACCGCAATGGTCCCAACAAGAACAGGTTGTCCTTTTTCATGTCTTTCTTTAATCTCAGCCATTAATGCTTGGAACTTCGCTTTTTGAGTACCGAAAATCGCATCTGGTAAATCTTGACGAACAACCGGACGATTTGTCGGAATTTCCACAACTCGCATATTATAGATCGTCAGGAATTCTTCTTCCTCAGTTTTTGCAGTTCCAGTCATACCACACAATTTACCATATAAACGGAAATAGTTTTGATAGGTAATCGTAGCCATTGTGGAAGTTTCTTGTTTGATTGGAACATTTTCCTTCGCTTCAATCGCTTGATGTAGACCATCAGAATATTGACGACCCTTCATTAAACGACCTGTAAATGAATCGACAATTACGATTTCATTATCTTGTACAACATATTCCACATCACGATCCATCGCATAGTTCGCTTTTAGAGCTTGATGTAAATGATGAACTAAATGAGTATGACTAATTTCGTATAAGTTACTAACTCTAAATGCCTTTTCTGCTTGAGTTACCCCAAGTTCAGTTAATTGCGCACTCTTCGTCTTAACATCTAATACAAATCCTTCATCCTTAACGAGTGTCTTAACGAAACGATCCGCTTGAATATAGAGTTGAGCCGTTTGTTTCTGCCCACCCGAAATAATAAGAGGTGTACGTGATTCATCAATTAAGATAGAATCCACTTCATCAACTAAAGCCATATTTAAATCTCTTAAAACACGATCCTTAACATTCGTAACCATGTTATCACGAAGATAATCGAACCCTGTTTCAGAGTTTGTAGTATAAGTAATATCACAGTTATACGCTGCACGTTTTTGAACAGGTGTTAATGTACGAATATTTAATCCGACGGTTAATCCTAAAAATTCATGGATAGAACCCATCCACTTCGCATCACGTCCTGCTAAGTATTCATTCACCGTAACAACATGTACACCTTTTCCGGATAACGCATTTAAATACACTGGTAAAACAGACGTTAAAGTCTTTCCTTCCCCAGTCTTCATTTCTGCGATATCACCTTTGTGTAAGACAACTCCCCCCATTATTTGAACTAAATAAGGGAATTCTCCAATAACACGTCTTGCGGCTTCACGCGCTACAGCGAAAGCTTCAGGTAGTAAATCATCTAATGATTCTCCTACTCTAATTCGTTCTTTAAATTCTTCAGTTTTTTGTTTAAGTTGGTTATCGTCCAATGAAGCAGTCGCATCTTTTAAGGCATCAACCTTAAGTGCTATCACTCGAATTTCTTCAAGTCTCTTCTTGTCTCCATTGAATAATTTTTCTAGAATATTCATTCAAAAGCCTCCAGTATCCACCGATATTGTAACATATTTGGTTTATGAAAAAAGACAATGAAAAAGGTTGGCAAGCCAACCTTTTTGTTAGTTAAATTTTAACGATGTTGCGAGCTTGAAATCCGCGATCAGTTTCAACCATATCGAATTCGACATCTGCGCCTTCTTCAACAGTTTTGAAACCATCCATTTTCAACTCAGAATAGTGGAAGAATACATCTTTATCATCTGCTAATTTGATGAATCCAAACCCTTTTTCTTTGTTAAACTTCTTAACTTTTCCTTGCATTTACTAAAATCCTATGCCTTTCCCGTAATGAATCTATGCACTACTAGGTACATAATAACACGAAAAAAGAAAAATGCAAGAAATACAACCAGTTGGTTTAAAATACTTTTTTCATAGAACTATTCTTTATCCACATTTCATGTAACGCAATAACACAAATCTTTATCTGATTATGATCTGTCTTTAATAAGTCCACACATGCTTTTAGACTAGCACCCGTTGTACAAACATCATCCACAATTAATAGTTTGGGAATTTGATTAACCGAGTTATCCATAAGATGTATCGACGAATTAATTTGTTGTCGCTCATATCGATTGAGTTTACTTTGTTTAATATCATCTTTAATCAAACAGTTTAACTTTACACAATCAACTGACGCGAACATTTTAAGTACGGCATGAAATCCTCGCTCCTCTGTCTTCTCGATGGATGAAGGCACGGGCACAAGAACATATTCACGATACGCTTTATTAATCTTGTTTGACAAGCCATAGATGAAACATTTCCCCAAAGTTTCATCTTTCGACTCCTTTATTTGATACATCCACTTCTCTAACACATCATTGTATTGATAAAGTGCATGTACCTTTAATCCATTCACATCATAGACTCGATCTAATCGAATTAGTTTTTTGCGACAATTTCCACATAAGATGTCATTTTTTATGATAAGTTCAAACAAATCTAAACCTTCAATAACCGGTCTAAAACAGACTAAGCATTCGCCTGTATTTGAATCTCTACGCATTGACTTACATCTGCCTTTCGTTCTGTACATAGAAAAAGCACATGACCATTTGGATAATTCATACTTCTTCCTACTCGTCCAGATATCTGTATTAAACTCGCCAAATTAAATACACTATGATTCGCATAAACTACCGCAACTTGTACATTCTCGAATGTTACACCCCTCTCAAGTACTGTAGTACAGATCAATCGACTCCCCTGATTATCTTTAAATTGCTTGATAGACTCATCCAATTTAGAATATCCTGCATAGACAAAAGGTAAGCCAAGATACGATGATAATTGATTCCCTAACTTTATACTTGGCACAAAGATTAAACATGATTCCTCAAACTTCTTCAACCAATGTTTCAAATAAACAAACTGTCCATATAATGGAATGATTTTACATATCGGTATAACTAATCCATGATCATGCGGTCTTCTAAACAATCGAACTTCAGACATATTCCCAATCTTTACTTCTTTAACCAATTCATCACTGGGTGTTGCGGTTAAGTAGATGGTATTTCCTTTAACGGATTGACGTGCAAATCCTTGAAGTGTTTCATCGCTACAAAATGGAAAAGCATCTGGTTCATCCAGAATGAGTAAATCGAACATTTTATGGAACCTAAATAATTGATGCGTCGTTGAAATGATTAAATGCCCTTCACAGTCGTCTGTATGACCCTCACACACTGCCACTACCTTTATGGAGGTAAATATCTTCTTTAATCTTTCATAGAGTTGTAAGACCACCTGTCGTCGTGCGACCGCAATCCCAACTCTTTGTTTATGTTCTAATGCATATTGAATCGATTCCAACACTAACTCAGTTTTTCCAGCTCCACAAATTGCATACACTAATACATCTCTAATTTGACTTTCCTCTAGAATTTTCCTTGAACATTCCTTTTGCGAATCCGTTAATTGATAACTCATCTCTGTTTCTACTGAATCATCGTAATAAAGTACCGAACCTTCAATCCCCTGATATTGTATACAACGTCGACATTGCATACGACCATTCAGATTCACAAAGTACTTTATCTCTTCACATCCACATCGATCACATTTTACGTTCATCCTAATATATAGGTTATATTTACGTTTATTCCTAAAAAAAACCTTAGCTTTTTGGCCAAGGTACAATTCCATCTGGTGTTACTAAGAAACTTTCATCCGCAAGTTTTGCCATCGGTGTATCGGATAATGAATCAGAATAGAATGAATTCACATGCGCATCAGGATAAAGTTCTCTAAAACGCTTTACTTTCTCCTCGCCATAACAATTCTCTTTTGAATAACCAGTTTTTTTATCCACAATCGATGCGATTAAGTTAACACCCCATTTATCACAAATCGGTTTTAACATAAATTCAGGTGATGCGGAGATAATCACATCGGTAGGATGTTTCTGTAAGAAGTAATATTCAAACACATTAAGTTCATGTTTATCCCAGAATTCTAATACTCTTTTATCCATATCTTTAATACTTTTAAAGTACGTATAGAAAACTGTTTTCATTTCTGTTTTAGTAATAAGATGCATAGAATATCCAATAAAAGCGATTAATTGACGGATTCCATATCTTAAGATTAACGGATTCTTTTTTAAATTGAATAGATAAAAATCTCTTGAACTATCATCTTTATAAATTGTCTTATCGAAATCATAAACATTCATTAAACATTTTCCCCTTTATTTAAATATGGAAGATGCATCTCAAATACAGACCCTTCATTCTCTTTACTTAACACTACAACTTGTCCACTATGCATATGAACAACTGTTTGTACTAACGCTAAACCTAATCCCAAACCATCTGTACTTTCTTTACGACTTCGATAGAAAGGTTCAAATATTCGTTCCAAGTCTTGTTCAGGTATTCCTACACCATCATCACTTACGCGTATTATATACGACTTATCATCAAATTCAGATGTGACATGGACTCTTCCACCTGGTTTATTATATTTTATCGCATTTTCGATTAAATTATACAATGCTCGATACATTAATACCTGATTACCGTAGGAAGTTGGAATATTTGTTACTTTATAACTCAATTCAACTTGTTTATCATTCGCTAAAACAGATAAATCATCTACAACATCCATCACAAGTTCTTCTACACTAATCACATCATTCAATGAATCAGATCCTTCTTGTGAACTATCGAGTAGTGTTTCAACTAAGGCATTCATTTTACGTACTGTCTTTTGGATAATTTCTAATGTGTTTTGATAATCATCAATCGTTTTATCTTTCTGTTCATTAAGTACATCAATATGTGTCTTTATAATGGATAGCGGTGTTTTTAATTCATGTGCCATACTCGCATTAAAGCGTTTCTGATAACTTAGTGCAGAATTTAATTTTGTCGTAACACTATTAAATGAAGAACGAATATCTTCTAATTCTTCAAAATCATATTTATTTTCAATACGATTGTTGGTATACCCTCGAATTGATTTACCTAATTGATAGACTGGTTCAATCAATCGTTTATATCCATACATTAACATCGCCAATAAACTAAGTGAAATAAAAGAAATGTAGCCAATAAACTTAGTCGTTGGATTTAATTCAATGGATAAGATATTCGTTTCTGGCGCAGCTTTGAATGTCGATTCTGCTGCACGTACTTGATCTGCCGCTACCATCATAGATTCTTCTATAGGTGTTTCTGGCCATGTCATCGCCGCATATGCCCCAAAGAAAAGTACAAATGTAAATGCGATGAGTGATAGGTATACAATCCCTTGTCTTTTTATACTCTTACGTTTCATATCAAGGATTTAGTCGGTAACCGACCCCTTTCACAGTTAATATCACATCATCTCTCTCAGTAATTTCGTGTATCTTTTTACGTAATGCGTAAATGTGTACACGCATAACATCCGTAAATGGATCTGCGGCTTCATTCCAACATTTCTCTAAAATCTCTTCTGCACTTACGATATGATCTTGGTTCAAGAAAATATACGAGAAGATGGAGTATTCTTTGACGGTTAATCCAATAATCTTATCTTTATATTTCACTTGATGTAACGCAAGATCTAATTCGAAATCTCCCGCTTTAAGTGTGTTTGGTTTAACTGAAAAATCTCTACGATTTAAAGCTCTTAATCGTGCCTTTAATTCTTGGAAATCGAATGGTTTGATTAAATAATCATTCGCACCTTTATCTAATCCTTCAATTCTTCGATCGACTGTATGCAAAGCACTAACGATCATAATTTTTACTTGATCATCTTGTTTACGTATCTTTTCGAGTAGTTCCATTCCACTCATTTTAGGTAAGTTTAAATCCAACACAATACAATCATATTGATTATAGGAAAGTAGATCTAGCGCATCTTCCGCACTTGCGGCCGCATCAATTCCATACCCTTCAGCTTTTAGTCCTTTTTGGTACGCATTTAAGAGATCTTTTTCATCTTCTACTAACAGTAATTTCATATTTGACTCCTCTTCTTACGCGATATTAGGAATAATATAAGGATAATCCCAAACTCAATCATAAGCAAATGGACTTTATACACACTAAGTGTTTCAATAATCGGATGAACAGGTAATATCGCTAGGTTTATCATAATTTTACTCCTTTACATCCATATCCTATCAAAACAGTGATTAAGATTAGATTAAGAATAAAAAAA
>DASSDQ010000015.1:0-3098 GCA_035697025.1 Erysipelotrichaceae bacterium
ATTCATGATCATATTTAACCTGTTCAATCAATGTTTCTTCTAATCCATTTTCACTTATACGATGGTAGGTACTCATTATAGATTCCTCCATAATTCAATTCCTTTATCCATCGCATCAAACAGATTATCCGTATGACTTGAACATGCCTGTATATGATTTCCTGTTCGATATACACGATAGTTTCCTCGAACACACACTTCTTCTGCGATCATCAATAAAGTATCTTCACTCTTTAACGGTTTCTTAAATACCGCTAGAACTTCTCTTCTAACATCAGACATTGTTAATGACGATACTGGTATTTCTAAACAATATATTCCTTTACCTAAGTCATAGTGTTTACTGTTTGTGACATTGATTGGATTATTCCCATTCGCTTTCACTAGTATATTACAACTCAAGTTATCTGTAAGTTGATCACTCAATGTATCAATGTAATAATCTGATTCAAACATCATGATTTGATCTCTACAAATCGCTTCGATTAAATATCCATTCTTCGTTTCAGTTTGTTTAAGAATGACACAATCGAACATTATTTTTAGATTATGTTCTTCCACAAACTTCCCTAATACGGGCATAATTTCACTCATTATAATCATGTCATCATGCACCATATGCTTATTCATCAATATTTTGTCAGATAAGTTTTTTGTGAGTTCTTCTTTTATCTCAAATCCACTTAAATGATCAATTCTTAAACTAGAATACATGTCACATCCTAAGATGTTTCCACGCTCAATGATTAAAGTATTATCTGGATCACAACTCGCAAACGCTAAGCCTAGAAAGCTAGCACCATTCACAACTGTCCGATACTTTTTCAATCCTTATCCCTCTCTTCTACTGGTTTCTTGTGATAAACGTATTGATATGCGTCGCCAAATACATGGTCTCTGCTTCTTCAACACATTCATCAAACGTTTCTTCTATGTAGTCTTTGATTTGTAGTGAGATATCATAAGCTTCTTTATATTCTTTTTTAATCACATTCAATACACCCTGACTAACAACTTGTAGCTTTTCTTTCTTAATTAATCGCATTGAAAAGAACTTCAAATGCGTTATGAAACGCTCATAGCTAATCGAATCTGTATCAAACTCTATGCCTAGTTTCTCACGTGCAATATCCAAAGATTGATTGATGATTTTGGTCATAAAATCGGTATTATCAAAGTAATTCTCATCTAATTGTGCATTCAGTATATGCATCGCTATAAACGATGCCTCATCATTCGGCAATTTAATCTTTAATTCTGAATTAATAATTTCCACTGCCTTTTCACCAATTCGATACTCTGTCGCATAGAATCGTTTAATCTCATTATGGAGTTTGTTTTCAAACATTAGATTATTATGGTATCTATCCACCGCGAAATTAACATGATCTAAAAGCGAGAAATACACACTTGTCGAAAGTTCTTTCCCAAGTGTCGCTTCAGCTTCACCAATAATCTTGTTCACAACTTGTACATTCGTGAAATCAACATCCGCTAACAGTGACATCAAATCATTCTCATATTGTTGGTTCGTCAATATATACGTTTTTTCGATATCATTTTCCAGAATATCATCGCCATTCTTCTTCTGAAATCCGAGTGCTTTTCCCAGTAATAGTACTTCTTGTCCACGATCATTGATTGAACGCACAATGTTATTATTAATTACTTTTGTTATTCTCATTTTGCTCCTTTCTTTGTATGATTGACCAATCATCTAATCTTCTGTACCTTCTATGCCTGTTAACAAAAAAAGTAGACAACATGACATAAAGGTCGATGTAGCCTACTTAAAGTAACAACTCTTGATTAAAGAATATAATAGAAAAATTAGGTTGTCAAATATGAATTTAATTAAAGTTAGATTTGTTTATACGTTATTAACATAATCATTTTAAATGTTGAGTAAGATTTCATTCTTAAGTTTTTATATAATGAAAAATCGTTTAATAACTTATTCAGCCGTTCTACTATCAAAATCAAAATGATAGAACTTCTCCCCATGATTTATTCTTAATGTACCTTTATTAAGTTTAATCTGTACAAAACAGAAATTCACATCACTTTCGTCATTCGCAAAGTCATACCATTCTTTGAAGACTTCACGTAATTTCGCTCTTATTTCCGCATTCTTAGGATCTAACACCCAACCTAAATTGTGACCAGATCCACTCGCATAGAAGTCTTCAAAGTTTGCGGATATCGCAACTTCAGGATTCAATTCAATTTGTTTCACTTTCTTTGATAATGCATAAGTCACAATATAGAATGATCCATCTTCATAATAAGCATCCACATCACGTACACATGGTTTAGGAAAACCATTAGCACTTAATTCATGAGATATTGTCGCTAGTGCGATGACATTATCTTTACCCTTCCCAAACTTCTCATTTAATAAATTCATTCCTTCTTCATACTTGTTCATTGTTTATTCCCACTTGTTCCCTTTTTATCCATAGAGCTGGTCGTATTCCACCTCTCGTATCATTCGTATATCGATGAATTACATTGGTATTACGTTTCGCAACTCCATTACCTTGTATACCAATATTCCCATCCCCATGAATATAAACCGCAACGCGATTATGTTTACCTGGTGTTCTTACCCACCACCACCAAATTGAGTTCATATACGTTGATCTTCTTTTTATGTTATTCTCATCTTTTCTTTGAAACCAATATCTTTGGTTCTTCGCAGGATTATCCAATAGTTTACTACTATCCCCAAAGTACAATCTTACAACTTCATCCATTGATAGAATGAATATCTTATCGAGTGTATCTTCTCCACCATCCGCTTTATACCAATTGTTATCAGGGTTCTTGTTTAAAGTTTCTATGATTCTTGATTGTTCATTTTTATTGAATGTATTAAAGAATTCATGATTAAGATAGTTTCTTAACTCACAGTCTTTCCAAGTAATATCTATAGCTTTCGTATGATAATCACGTAACTCAATAATTTCATCTGTTAGAATCAATATTCGATCTTCACGAATATCAAGAATACGCCATTCATACTTCCCAAAACTTATTTTATCTCCGATATTCATTTCGTTTACCTTTACTCAATTGCCACATAAATCTTCATCATT
>DASSDQ010000016.1:0-9660 GCA_035697025.1 Erysipelotrichaceae bacterium
TTGAGACTATTGAAGAGAATAAGTATCCATACAAAGTATTGTTATTTGAGGACAATAAGACAAATCAATTTATTGCGCAGTCTTTACTAGAACAAGTTGGTTATACCGTTAAAATAGTTGAGAATGGATTAATTGGTGTAGAAGAATTTAAATTAAATCCTGATTCATACGATATAATTTTAATGGATTTACATATGCCTGTTATGAATGGATTTGAGGCATCTTCTGAAATATTGAAAATCAATTCAAAAATACCGATTATCGCTATGACTGCAGATGCGATTACTGGAATTGAAGAAAAATGTAGAGATGTTGGTATTACTAATTTCATCTCAAAACCATTTGATCCAGCAACATTAGCAGAAAAAGTATATGAATTTATTAAGAATAGTCCTAATCCTTCAACTAGTGTACAAACTGAAAAAGAATCTAGCAGTCAATACGAAAGTATATTAGATGAAAAGTTTGGTTTACTAAATGTTGGTGGTAATAAAGCGATATATGAATCAATCCTTAAGATTTTCTATGATGAAAATGTAGATACAATCAATGCTTTAGATAAGCATATGAATGAAAACGATGTCCAAGGTAGTATACAGCTTGTCCATAAGATAAAGGGAAGCACTGGCGCAATTGGCGCAAAACCTTTATATGAAACAGCTATCCAATTTCAAAAAGCACTACAGGAGAATGATACAAACGCAATAACGTACCAACATCGAACCTTTAAGAAACAACTTAGCGATTTATTAAAGGAGATTGAACAAAAGATTTAAAAAGCGAAACTAATTAAGTTTCGCTTTTATATTGTTTTTAACGATTAATCGCGTCTTTGTTTAACAAAACCTACAAAACGTTCAACAGTTTCTGCAGTTTGGTGATTAAAGAATAAGCTTTGATTAGTATCTAATGTTTGAATTAAGTTCATATCATCCGATGATAATTCAAAATCAAAGATATTAAAGTTTTCTATCATTCTTTCTTTTCTCACAGATTTCGCAAGAGAAACGATCTTTCTTTGAAGCAGCCAACGTAGGATAACTTGCGCAATACTCTTTTCATATTTTTCACCAATTGATTTTAGTACTGGATTACTAAACATTTCATTGCGACCTTCACCGAATGGAGCCCAAGCTTCAATTTGAACATTATATTTAAGCATGTTTTCTTGCGCAAAAATCTGTTGGTTAAATGGATTTACTTCTACTTGGTTTACTTGTGGAACAATCTCATTAAACGCACAAACATCAGTAAGACGATCTGGATAGAAATTACTTACACCGATTGCTTTGATTTTTCCTTCTTTGTAGAATTCTTCAAGTGCATGATATGCACCATAATAATCACTAAAAGGTTGATGTAATAAGACTAAATCAATGTAATCTGTTTTTAACTTACGTAGTGATTCTAATAAGGAAGCTTTTGTTTTTTCGTATCCATAATTATCTATCCAGATTTTTGTGGTAATGAAAAGTTCTTCTCTTGGGACTCCACATTTAACAATCGCATTCCCAACTCCATCTTCATTTTTATAACTTTGAGCTGTATCAATTAAACGATATCCTACCTCAATTGCCTCTAATACACATTTTTCTGTTTCTTCATTCGTCATTTGAAAGACGCCAAATCCTACTAAAGGCATTTTTAGTCCATTATTTAATGTTACATATTCCATATATTCACTCCTTTTCTTTTTAATGTATCTATCATACAATGAAATTATACAAGTCGATAGTTACTATCGGTCAACACATTTTTAGGAGGTTTATTATGTATTCAATGAAAGAGACTTGTTTGGAGGTTGGATTAAGTTATCAAACCTTAAAGTATTATTGTAATCAAGGTTTAATACCAAATGTAAAACGAGATAGTAATCATTATCGTATTTTTGATGATAAAGATATTGCGTGGATTAAAAGTATATTATGTTTAAAGCGTTGTGGAATGAGTATAGAAGATATGCGAACATATGTTGATTTATGCATTATAGGTAAACCTTCAATTGAACAAAGAAAACATATGTTACAAAAACAAAAAGAAGATTTATTAAAGCAAGTTGAATTATTACAAGATAGTATTCAATATATTGATACAAAACAAGAATTATATGATGATTTTTTATCAGGTAAGAAAGCGTATTTTAGTAATATTATTCAAACTGAAATCTAGTTTTACTCAGATTTAAAGCATTTTGTGATGCCCAAATACAAACCATAAGCGATTTTCTCTTGATAATCATTTGTCGATAAAAGTTTATCTTCGTCAGGATTTGATAGGAAACCCATTTCTACTGTCATGATTGGAACTTTTGACCAATTAAAACCTGTTTGATCTGTACGTTCAATTAAACCTCGATTAGCCATTCCAACTTCTTCTACTAATGTATTTAAGATGATTTCACCATACATAATACTTTCATCGACGATATCAACCGCATAACCTACTTCTCCAGGTACTAACATTGATGCACCATGTAAACTACTATCATTAAACGAATCAGCATGTATCCGAATCATCATATCCGCATTATTATCGTTGGCTAAATTTGCGCGATCGATATTACTGGAAATCACCTCATGGTTTGCTCGCGTCATAATAACGATATAACCATCTTTTTCTAACAGATCTCGTAAAATAAGGGATACATTTAAATTAATTTCACGTTCTAATGAACCTGTAACAATTCCAGTCGTTCCAACACCATACTTACGTTTCATCTGTGTCGAATCTGGTGCTATAGGTTCCGTATCTTTATTTACCCAAGGTCCGTGCCCTGGATCAATTACAATCGTGATTGATTTTTTTATTTCTGGAATATCTATTTCTTTTATGGGTGTTTTAATTATAGTATTGTTAATATTTATATCAATGATATTTTTTGAGTTCAACTCTAAAAAACCTAAACTTATCGCGCTTAAAATTAAGATAATAAGAATGATTATTTTTATCATTTATAGCCTCATAAACAGTATGACATATAAGCGCTACTTTTATGAAGAATATTACAAATTATTTTTATTTAATCAAATGTATGAATAATCCAGAACGTAATTTTGGTTCAAACCAAGTAGATTTTGGTGGCATTAATTGACCTCCATCTGAAATGTCGATTAATTCTTCGATAGATGTCGCAACTAACGCAAATGCGACAATACAATCCTCATTAACACGCTTTTCTAATGCTTCTAGACCTTTAATGCCTCCGATAAAATCAATTCTTGAATCTGTTGCCGGGTTTTGAATACCTAAAATAGGGCATAATAGCTTATTTTGAATGATTGAGACATCCAATAAATCAATAGGGGAGTTAAGTAATAAATCTCTGTATTTATAGTTTAATAAATACCATAAATTATTATAATACATTGAAAACTGACCTTTAATTTCAGGTTTAATCTTTTCGATTGATGTTTGTATAATATCAAATTCAGATTGAATTAAATCGAGAAACTCAATTCCAGAAAGTCCATTCAAATCTTTTATTACTCGATTATAATCCATTATTTTAAGTTGATTCGCAGGGAAGACGACAGATAAAAATAAATTCTCTGGTTTAGTTAAATCATTTAACTCATTATTACGCGTTAATGCGATTGATTTTGCGGCAGATGCACGATGGTGACCATCCGCAATATATAAGGCATTAATTTTTTCAAATTCCGTTGCGATTATTTCTGAATGATTTGGATCAACTATTCTAAAAATTCGATGTTGAATTGTATCATCACTTTTGAAATCAATAATAGGATTAGATAATTGTTTAATCTTAAGAATTAGATTATCTAAGATCTGATTATCCTGATAAAACATTAAAATTGGTCCTGTATGAGCATTACAAACATCGATATGCTTTATTCGATCAGCAAGTTTATCTGCACGTGTTTTTTCGTGATCTTTTATTGAACCATTTACTAAATCTTTAACGGCTGTTAATCCTACAAATCCTGTTTGTGTATGCGTTTGTGTACCAAGTTCATATAGGTAGTATGCTTTTTTACTGTCTTCAATTAGCATTTCTGTTTCTAACCATTCATTTAAAAGAGAACTCGCTTTCAAATAAACTTCATTCGAATAAATGTCAATTTCATCATTAAAATTTGTTTCGGCTCGATCAATGCGTAAAAAACTACAAGAATTAGTTATTGTTTCTTTTTTCGCCTCTTCACGATTAAATACATCATATGGGAGAGCCGCAATATCTTTGGCAAGTTCTGGTTTAGGCATTACAGCTTTAAATGGTTTAAATGTTATCATTGTTGACCTTTTATGAGTCTTACTTTAACAACATCTTCAATTAAAGATAATTGAGTTAAAGTTTCTTCATCAACGATATTATCTACATCAAGAACAGTATAAGCCCATTGATTTCTAGACACATTTTGCATCGTATCAATATTGAGTTGATGTTTACCTACAATACTTGTTATTTGACTTACCATATTAACAACATTCTTATGAAGTAATGTAATACGTGATACAGAATGGCATACACCTAATGAACAATTTGGGAAATTAACTGAATGGGTAATTGTTCCATTTTCTAAATAATCCAATAATTCTTGAGCTGCCATTATTGCACAGTTCACCTCTGATTCTGGAGTAGATGCGCCAAGATGTGGTATTTGGATGGTATTTATCATTGCCTTCGTCGCATCATTCGGGAAATCGGTTACATATTTAGCGATTTTGTTTGATGTTAGTGCATCCTTCATCGCGTGATCATCTACAAGTTCAGCTCGTGCGAAGTTAAATACTTTGACACCTTTTTTCATTTTAGCGATGGTTTTCTTATTAATTAAATGTTTGGTTTCATCTAAAAGCGGTACATGAAGGCTTAAATAATCAGCTTCACTAAACAATTCATCAAATGAATTTGCTCGTTGAACACTACTTGATAATCCCCAAGCGGAATGAATCGAAATGTATGGATCATAACCAAGAACTTTCATCCCTAATGCGATTGCGGCATTTGCTAATAATACTCCAACAGAACCTAAACCTACGACACCGAGTGTTTTACCTTTAAGTTCAGGACCAGAGAAATTTGATTTCTTAGCTTCCACAATTGTCAGTAATTCATCTTTAGTCTCAGTCAATTGATTTACCCAGTTAACACCACCTAAGATATCTCGAGACGCAAGGAGTAATCCAGCTATCGCAAGTTCTTTTACTGCGTTCGCATTTGCGCCAGGTGTATTAAACACAACAATTCCTTTTGAGGAACATTGTTCTAAAGGGATGTTGTTAACACCAATTCCAGCACGTGCGATTGCTAAAAGTGATTTTGAGAAATCAGTAGAATGAAGTGATGCAGAACGAAGAAGTATCGCATCACCATTTTGTTTAACGAAAGTTGCTTTATTTTTAAATTGATCCAATCCAGATTGAGCTATTTCATTCATTAACTCGATTTTAAACATGTGTGTTCTCCTTTAAAAATTGCGCTTCAAAGTCATTCATACATTGTATAAGTGTTTTTACACCTTCGATACTCATCGCATTATATATACTTGCACGACATCCTTTGGTTAAACGATGTCCTTTTATACCATCACATTTATACGTTAAAGCGAACTTAATAAAACGTTCATCTAATTCGTCATTTAGAGTTGAAAACATTACATTCATAGTTGAACGATCTTGTTTAGAAATATTATTAAAGAAAAGTTTAGAATTATCGATTGCATCGTACAATAGATTAGCTTTTTCTTGGTTGATACGTGCAATTTCTTCTAATCCACCAACTTCTTTAATCCAATCAAGGACTAAACCACTAACATAGATTGCGAAACTAGAAGGAGTATTATAAAGAGAATTGTTTTTCGCATAAACTGCATAATCTAACATAGAAGGTAGATTTAAATCTTTAGTATCGAGTAGATCTTTTCGAATAATAACGATTGTTAAACCCGCGATACCTAGATTTTTTTGTGCACCCGCAAAAATAAGTCCATATTTAGATACATCGATTGGTTTTGAACAAATATCAGAACTCATATCGCATACTAATGTAGGATGTTCGATTGGAATCGAGTGAAATTGTGTGCAATAGATAGTATTATTTGACACATAATGTAGATAATCAGCGTTACTTTGGTTGTCTGTATTTATCGTTGGAATTTCTCTAAAATTACTCGATTCACCAGTCGCAATAATGTTAACGGTGCCAAAATGTTTTGCTTCTTCAAGAGCTTTCTGACTCCACACTCCTGTATGTATTAAATCTAAAGACTTTGATTTTTTTAAAAGATTCATAGGAATCATGGTGAATTGAAGACTCGCGCCACCTTGAAGGAAAAGAACTTCATAATTCGTAGGAATACTTAAACAATCCATTAAATCTTGTTTGGTCTTATTCAGAATGGATTCAAAATGAAATGATCGATGACTCATCTCCATAACTGACATACCTGAACCATTAACATCTAAACACTCTTCTTGAATTTTAAGCAAAACAGATTCAGGTAATGTTGCTGGTCCAGCAGAGAAATTGTACACACGTTCCATAATTGATTTCCTTTCTTGATTGGATATAAAAGCATTTTAGTTAGCTTAATTATATTGTTGTCATTGTATCATTCTTGTAACAATTTACAAGAAATATTTTATTTATGAAAATAATTGAAAATATTTACATTGTTGCCATATATCAACTACTTTAAAAAAATCGACACAATAATTCTTGTATCGACTTTCGGATAATTACTAGATAATGCCTTGAGCTAACATCGCTAATGCGACTTTCTCGAAACCGGCAATATTGGCACCTAAAACTAAGTTGTCTGGATCATTATATTTCAATGCAGTATTCTTAGCTGATAAGTATATATTAACCATTATTTCTTGTAATTTTGAATCTACTTCTTCAAAACTCCAAGATAATCGCAAACTATTTTGACTCATCTCTAAACCAGATGTCGCAACACCACCAGCATTTGCGGCTTTGCCTGGTCCAAAATACACATTGTGCTTTAGAAAGTAATCTACAGCTTCTGATGTACTTGGCATATTTGCGCCTTCTGCGACAAACTTACACCCATTTTGCGTTAATTGTTTAGCAGCGTTTAGATCTAGTTCACCTTGCGTTGCACATGGAAGGGCAATATCACATTGGATTGACCATATTTCTGAACATTTATTTACATATTTGGAAGTTGGAACTTCTATACAATAATTACTAATTCGACCTCTTTCAACTTCTTTTATACGTTTAACGATATTTAAGTTAATGCCTTTTTCATCATAGATATATCCACTTGAGTCTGAACATGCCACTACGTTCGCACCTAATGATTGTGCTTTTTCAATCGCATAGATTGCCACATTACCAGATCCAGAAACAACTACTTTTTTATTAATAAAATTTGTGTTCTTTTCTTTTAACATCTCATCCACAAAATATACTAGCCCATAACCAGTTGCTTGTGTACGACCATTTGAACCGCCATAGTTGAGTCCTTTACCAGTCAAAACACCTTGAGTATGGATGTCACGAATTTTCTTATAATAACCGTATAAATACCCAATTTCACGTCCACCAACTCCAATATCGCCTGCAGGAACATCTATATCTGATCCAATATGTCTACTTAATTCAGACATAAATGATTGACAGAATCGCATGATTTCATAATCAGATTTTCCTTTAGGGTCAAAGTCAGAACCACCTTTACCTCCTCCCATTGGAAGAGTGGTTAAGGCGTTTTTAAATACTTGTTCGAATCCCAAAAATTTAATAATGCTTTGATTCACGCTTGGATGAAAACGTAATCCTCCTTTATATGGACCTAAAGCTGAATTAAATTGAACTCTAAACCCACGATTCACTTGTACTTTGTTATTATCATCAATCCAAGGAACACGAAAGAATATTTGACGTTCAGGCTCTACAATTCTTTCAAGTAGTCCTGCATGAATTAGTTCTTGGTTCTTTTCAAAATAAGGGACTAAAGAGTGTAACACTTCTTTAACCGCGCTAATAAATTCTAGTTCATTAGGATTACGTATAATTACTTGATCTATAACCGATTCAATGTACGCTTGACTGTTCATTTTTATTTCCTTTTTTATTTTATATTAACATAGTTAAAATACACGATATAAAGAAGTTAATTATAGTGAAGCATTAAAGTAGTAATGATACCGTATTACAATATAATTAAGTTTATAAAATATTCTAATATAAATATGAAAAGGAGAATAATATGCAAGAGTTCGAAAGATTTCTAGATGATATTGTAGATCCAACCCATAAACAAAGAACAACTGAAGTTATAGAATGGGTTCATAAGACCTTTCCTGAGTTACAGACAAGGTTTGCGTGGAATCAACCAATGTTTATTGATCATGAAACGTTTATTGTGGGATTTAGCGTTGCGAAACAACACTTAGCAGTTGCGCCAGAATTAGCTGGAATTATTCATTTTACAAATGATATAAAAAAGGCTGGTTACGAACATTCCCAACAGCTAATTAAGTTTCCATGGAATAAACCAATTGATTATGAATTATTAAGACGTGTAATTCAGTTCAATATTGAAGATAAGGCAAATGTATCTACATTTTGGCGTAAATAATCAATAAATAAAAAACAAGTTTAGTTAATTCTAAACTTGTTTCAGACTGTCGACAAATAAGTCGATGGTCTTTTTTAATGTTTTAGGATAAAAGTGGACATGGTAAAATAGAAGTATCAAGAGGGCTCGCGAATGATAACGAAAACGAACCAAAAAGCTTACGAGATGAGTATGATCATCTTAGAAACCTATGTCCCTGAAAATCACTTATTACGGAAAGTTGATCAATCGATTAATTTCCGTTTTATTTATGACTTAGTTGAACCCTTATACTCTAAAATTGGAAGACCAAGTATCGATCCAATTCAGTTGTTTAAACTATTATTCATCAATCACTTGTATGGGTATAACAGTATGCGACGAACAATTGAGGAAACGAAAGTCAATCTTGCGTATCGATGGTTTATCGGACTAGGTGTCGAAGAATCGGTTCCCCATTTCTCAGACTTCTCCAAGAACTATACGCGTAAGTTCAGTCAATTGATTGAAGTGGTTCACCCCATAACCGGTGTCATCGAAGAGAAGAGTGTGTTCGCAGCGGTGTTCGATCGTATCTTAGCTCAAGCGTATGAAAAAGACTTTATCCGAGCTGCCCATATCTATATGGATTCAACCCATATTAAAGCGAATGCGAATAAACGAAAATCAGAAGAAGTGTTTATCGTAGAAGAACGCAAATCCTATCAAGACGCTTTAGATCAAGAATGTGATGTGTACAGTGAAAAGATGGGAATTAATCCTGCGAAGGACGTTGAGCCGGAAGTAAAACGAATTAAACAGAGTACGGTTGACCCAGAAAGTGGAAACTTTCATAAAGGTGAACATGAGAAACAATTTGCGTATCTCGCTCAAACCACCTGTGATCAAAATGGATTCGTCTTAGGTGTAAAGGTTAATCCAGGGAATCTACATGATAGTCGAACATTCACTCCACCTTTTGATGAAGTTCATCAAGTGTTCGGAAAGTTGATTCGAAGTGTTGGCGTTGATGCAGGGTATAAAGTACCGCATATCGCACGTGAATTGATTGAACGAAAGATTACACCTTTAATGCCTTATACCCGCCCTAAGGGAAAGAAGAATA
>DASSDQ010000017.1:0-10444 GCA_035697025.1 Erysipelotrichaceae bacterium
CGCCGACTTGATTCGACAACTTCTTAAAGTTTACACTTTCAGGCGAACTTAATTGTCCTGCCCCAAAGAACTCTCTACGATCCCCAGTTACACTACGCAATTCGATAGTACTATCAATAAACGTGTGTAAAGGGAAATCTGTATTATAAGGATTCTTAATTAATAATATTTCTTGATTAGAAAGTGATGATATTAAATGTAAATCTGTTTCTGAACGATTAACACCACATACAATTTCAGCGTAATAAGTTAGATTAATAACACGATCTTGATCCGATAGATTGGTTAGTTTAATCAAGGATAACTTCACACTTTCATCGATTGGCACAAACTGAATCATCTTCTGTCTAATTCCATGCGATATATGATGATATTCGGTATAACCAAATCCATGTTTAATGGTATATTTCTCTTCTTCTCGAATTGGTAATGCACAAAGGGACCATAGGGTATTCGTTTCATCACTTAGATAGAACACTTCAGAAGGTGTATCTTTTACAGGATCATTCGACCAACTGCTTAACTTATACTCACGACTATTTCGAGCCCATGTATATCCTCCTCCAGATTCGGTTGTGATGAATCCGAAGCGATTATTCGCAATAACATTGGACCATGGGGCAGGTGTTGATTGACCTTTATCTAAATGAATGATGTATTCATTTCCTAACGCATTAAATCCACCCCAATCATTATCGTATTGAAGGTCTTCATCTTGTTCAGTATGCGTATAAATCTGACTCATACGCACTTCTTTTAATATACGTTCGGTATCAATCTTAGGGATGACAAGGAATTGTTCCTCCATACTACGACCATCACCCTTAAAGATCATACGTGCAATTGATTGGAATAATTCTAAATCACCTTCTGCACATTGGTGCTTATTCAAGATAAACACATCTTGTGTTTGACGAGATTGAACAATATCACTGACAAGTGTCGTGAGCGGATTAAAGTATGAATGTTCCTCATCAATTAAGATAACGATATCCACTTGTAAATCCTTTATTTCCCAGTACTCATGCGCTTTTAATACATCATTCAAGATCGATACTTCAGTAAGTTTATCAATCATAACCAACACAATTGGATGATCACCTGAAATACCATAAGGCCATAAACTTGATTGACCCTTAGAGTTGTGACTCATCTCCATCGCATAACTCTGACGTAAAGGACTAATTGAGAACAAATTCGTTAACATCTCTTGGTATAACTGCATATCTTCTGATTTTATGTTTAAGTACTCATTCTCTACCTGACTACGTGTTAGTGCTAAGGCAAACGCTGACTTACAGGTATCAATATTCTGATACTTAACCAATAACTCCGTCAGTGCTTCTTTACTTTGTGCTAATGAAGTCACAACATAGATCACACTGGTCTTATTCGGTTCAATCGATACTTTTGTACGTAAACTAAAGATTGGATCTAGAACAGAACCCAGTGAATTAGTTAAAAGTGATGATTGGAAAATCGCTTGCGGATGACTTAAATCTTGAGTTCGACCTATAAACGCATTACGATCTGTTTCATATTGAAGTTCATAATCACGTTTAGTGATAAGTGTATGTGCACTCCATAAATCACTATCCGCATCACTGCGAACTCTACGATGGGCAATTAATGAATTCAAGGATTGATTAAATTCAGTCTCAATGAACAAGTTACTAAACGCAGGATGCGCTATATCTTTCTTTTGATCGGTTAAGATACATTCTAAGTACGTTGTCATTTCGATATCAACAGTTTCTAATCCTGTATTTTTGAGTGTTACACGTCGTATTTCCGCATGATCCCCTGACGCAACCACAATCTCTGTACTTGTCTCAACGAAATCATCTACTCTCTTAAATACCGCTTTATCTGGTGTAAAGATAACTTCATATTGATGTGGGATACGATTTAATGGCGCATAGGTTGCGGACCATAAATTAGATGTCTTAATATCTTTCAAGTAAAAGAACATTCCATAATGGTCATGAATTGAATCATTACGATATCGTGTAATCGCCGCAATCTTATCCTTACTATACCCACAACCCTTATCATTTAACATAACCGTATAATTACCATTCGATAAGATATGTACATTAGGACTCACAAAATTCGGTTGATTATACGTTCGATATGCGCCAATATCTTGTAGACTAATTGGTTTAAACGGTAATATCTTTTCTTTCGATTCTTTCGTAAATATGACATGCATTGGAATCTTTTCTTGTAAGAGTAAACGAGCTGCTTTAATGTATGGATCTTTGTAGAAACGTTCTTGCATAATATTCTGATTCAACACATTATTAATCGCCATTAAACTCATCCCTTGATGATGTGCCATATAACTACGAATAATGACATGTTTTGACTCGAAGCCTAATCGTTCAGGCGTATAATCAATCGCCTCATAGTACCCATATAAACTATCTAAGCCTTGCGCTTTAAGTTGTTTGATATTATCAATCGCATTCTTAGGATCAATCATCAACGCAAGAAAACTAGCGTACGGCGCACTCACCGCATCCCCAACTAATCCTCGTTTTAAACCTAACCAAGGAACCCCAATTGCCTTATATTGATAATCAAGATGATAATCCAATAAGTTATACCCTGATTCAGATGCGCCCCAAGGTATTTCACGTTGTTTACCATATTTAATTTGACTCTTAATCACAAATGAATAGGTTTCATCTAATAATGTATTCGGATAACGTTTCATGATTAAAAGAGGCATCAAATACTCAAACATTGTGCCACTCCAAGAAACCAAACCTTTAAAGCGATCAACGACCGTTAATGAACGTCCCAACATTGACCAATGTTTAGGTGGAACTTCACCGCGTGCAATCGCTATATAACTTGCTTGTCGAGATTCGGACGCGAGTAAGTCGTAATAAGAATTCGTTAATTTCTGTTCACTCACGTTATATCCAATTGAAAAGAGTTGTTTACTGTTATCAAATAAATATGAGAAGTTAGTATCCCACGATAATCGATTCATGCGATTGATTAGCATGCTTGTATGATCAATAAACTTTATCCATGATTCTCTACCATTCATAATGGCTTGATTGAGTTGAATTATCCATGTGTTATCTACCGAAGACTCAAGTAAATTCGTTAAACGATTTAGTTCACTATAATAATGATCCATTTCTTTAAATGTTGGATTATGGACTAATACGTTCCTTAGTTCCATAAATACACTATTTGTTTCAAACTGTTCAGGTGTATTTTCCAACACGACTAACCAAGGCATAAACATTTCTTTTTCTTGAATCAATTTATCTACCATATTCATTAACTTATACTGCCAAGCACTTTTACTAATTTTCTGATCACCTAAATTTAATTTAAATAGATACAGTGATTGTACGAATTGATACGCATCAATTGTATTACTATCAAGTATTGGATTAAAACACAGCATTTCCTGATCAGCTAATTGATCATCCAACAATCCATTAACCAGTGTATCTCGTATCCCTAATATAGAATTCTTATTAAATATCGTCCCTTCATTAATGATGTCTTTTAGTGTCTCAATAACTGTAATTAAATAACCAACATAGTTACCATTATCAACAGTTGAAACATAAATAGGATGCATCGGTTTTAGTGTTCGAGTATCATACCAGTTATACAAATGTCCATTCCATTTCTCAAGTGATTCGAGTGTCGTAATTGTCTTGGTTAATAAATCAATCGTTTCTGTTAACCCGATATACCCCAAATCATTCGCACTGATTATCGAACTTAAGCCTAATCCAATATCTGTTGGGGATGTACGATGAGCGATTCCACGAGGCGGATCTTCTTGGTAATTATCGGGTATGAGGTAATTACTTTTTACATTCGAAAACTCTTCAAAATATCGCCATGTCTTACGCGCTGTTTTTCTCAATTCATTGATATCATCTAATGGAATATCATACTTTTTAGTGTGTTTATCTAAGCTAATAAAGTAAGCAACGAATGGTGCAATTAACCATACGATCAACACAATTGCGCTAAATGGAAGGATTTCGGGTTTAAATATATAAGAAATGATGAATAGCACAAAACCATTTAAAGTACTTAAACTCATTGATTTATAATATGAACTTAATGAATTATTCTGATTCTTTTCTGCATCGGCTGATGTGACCCATTCCAACATGTTCTTCTTAGTGATTAGTACTCTAAATAACGTAATACCAATAGCCTTTAATGAAACATTTGAATGGTGTGAAATGAACGTTATACGTAATACTAACTGAAAGAACAACGCCTTTAAGCCATAAAATCCTGAGATATGCCGTTTTATTTGATTAGGGAATATACCTGACGCAATCGAACGATCAATAAAGGCTAGGATAAACGGTAGTGCGATGGTTAATAACGCAAAGAACGCATAAAACCAAGGATTACCAGGTAAAACACTAAATCCAACAAGCAATAAAAATAAGATTGATGTTGATACTAAACTACGACGTAAATTATCCAATATTTTCCAGTTCGATAATAACGATAATGGATTCTTACTCTTTTCATTTTTACGATTGGTTGTGTGTTTACCTAACCATGGAAGTAATTGCCAATCACCACGAATCCAACGATACATACGTCCAATGTAGGCATTATACTTAGATGGATACGCATCAATCAATTCCATATCACTGACTAAAGCAGCTCGAACATACGAACCCTCTAATAAGTCATGACTAAGTACAGAGTTAATTGGAATACGTCCACTCAGTACTTTTTGAAAGACGTGTAAGTCATAAATTCCTTTACCAGTGAATATACCTTCATCAAACAAATCCTGATAAACATCGGAGATTGCGCTCGCATACGGATCAATTCCTTCTTGTCCAGTATAGATACGAGAGAATAAAGATTTATTTGAACTTTCACTATCAAACGATACACGTGGTTGCATCAAACCGTAACCTTCCACAACCATATTATTCTCTGAAATGATTGGTAAATTAAGTGGATGAGCCATTGTCCCAATCATACGTTTCGCCATACCCATCGGAAGAATTGTGTCCGCATCTAGTGTAATGACATACTTAATTGATTTATTGGGTAAATCATTATTGGAGAAGTAAGAGAAACTTGTCCCTTCATGTCCTAATAACACATCATTAAACTCCATCAATGCGCCACGTTTACGTTCCCACCCAGTCCAATTATCATCACTTTCGTTAAACTGACGATCACGATGATAATAATAAAATATATCTTTACCATCATTAGAATACGTATTATTTAATTTCTTGATTCCTTCTGCAGTCACATTAAGAATCACCGTATCATCATGTGCTAACTCTTCATCACTATCTTTGTATGCGCCAATAAGTGCGAAGTATAAATTCTTTTCTGAGTTTGAAATATAATGATTTTCAAGATTTACTAATATCTCCACAACTCGTTTTTCATTGGATAATATGACAGGAATAATAACAATCGTACTTAATTCTTCAGGAATTCCTTTAGTCAAATCAAGTCTTACAAACACATTAGGCCGTTTAATCTTTACTACAACCCAATTCACAAAAGTAATTGCGATTTCTGAAGACGGCAAAAGTACACTAATGAATATAAGAACTAAATTAAGGAAGGTGAAAGAATTCGATAAATACGCATCAATAAACGCAATCGACATTAAAATCATCGTACAGATTAAAATGAACCCAATATAGAATGTACCAGGTTGATTGGTTAATAGATAACTCAAGAATTTTTGTTTTAAATCATTATTCTTCTGTCGTTCGATTAATTCTTTTTTACCTTCACCAATAATAAAATATCCAACATGTGATTGTTTAATCTTAAGATAAGAATCATCTTGTACATCATTATAATGATTCGCTAGTGCTAAGACTTCTTTCGCAATATGAAGTTCTGATACACTAAACCGTTTCGCAAAACGTTCGATTTCTATTCGATAATAATTTCTTGAATTCGCATCCATTCGTTCATATACATGATTTGGATCTTTTAATAGAATCTGTTCTACAAAACTTACATTTTCAAATAGATTCGTCCAATTATGCAGAGAAATATACTTTATACTCTCCACACTGTTCCCGATCGATAACGTCATATTCGCTTGAATATTATGTTCCTTCTGGGCAATGATTGTCGTAGATGTCCCATACTTATCCAATGTCTCATCAATGAATCTTAAGACATCTATGTAACTTTTACCTGATCGTCTTAAACGATAAAACAAATGTTCAATAAATGAGATATTCTCAACATACAAACTACCAATCTTCGCTTTAACTGCTTTAATTAAATTATCAGTTTCATCATGATCTTTTAACCAGTAATGATTTACTACTTCATCCACAAGACGCCATTGATTACGTGTAAGTTTAATCTTACTTACAACTTGTCGAATATTTTCGATTAAAGCTAAACGTATCATTGTTGGTAAAATCCATATTTCACGATCGAACAGTATCGTATGGGTTTGATAAGCATTTAAGTATGATTGAAGCATTTTATCGTTAATCTTGCCATCACTATGCGACACCAATTCCATGGCGATTGAATACACACGTGTATATCCTCGATAAACACCATTCTTTAGAATTGGTAATTTACTGTATTCTTCTTTCGTTAATGTTTGACGAATACTTTTAACTTGTTCCTCTAATACATAGAAATTATCGAGTAACCATTCTGCCGCTTGTGGGACTGAACGAAGTTCTTGAACATCTTCACTTAATGTTTTATAGACTGAATCGATATAACCATAATTCTCATTCATACGCGCTATCGGAGAACTTTGAATGTACACCGTATTTCTTACCGCATGTTCAAGCGCCATTTGTTTGGCATGTGATTCTAATTCTTCAACGGTTAAGAGTGTTGCCTGCGAATCTAGGTTATTCAAATGATTACGTCTATTGATAAAAAACCATATTAAAAAAGTGCTGGTTAACGCACTTAAAATAACTAAGATATAAATGATTGATTGAATTTTCACGTTTCTTTACCTCCTATACAACACAAAAAGATAATCCAGACGCATTATTAACCTTTCTATTCACGAAAGTCTTTTAAATCGGAGTCACCCATTGATCTGAAATGTCTTTGGGTTATGTGTATTCTATCCAATGATTTAAAAGATGTCCTTATTATCAATAGGATAATCCTTCATACACATTATACCTTAAATTATAGAGTTAAGTTTTATTCCAAAAAAAAGAGGTCTTTTAGGACCTCTTAAATTATTTATTCAACTAAACTAGATGTATCCAATGACGTAATTGTCATATATTTATACATAAAGTTATACGAATCACTCGTTAAATCAGATAAGTTCATCTTAAATAAGACAAAGCTTGATTCTCCACTGTATAAACTAAATGAATCATTGTATTCGACTTGATAGTCTTCTATATTCCATCCACACTCTTGAGCAGAATTAAGTGGAGTATAATCATTTATTGTAAATTCAGATAATTCAAAGTCAAACAAACCACCATCAATAGAATCATCTAAAACAAATTTGCCTTTAGAATTTTTATTCGCTGTAACTCCAACCAAGATACACATTTGGTCTGATACATCTGTATTTGTTGCACCAACAAACGGATAAAATGTTGTATAGGTATCATCATATGTTGGGGACGCAAATTCTAGATTCCAATATAATAGTTGATCATTTAATGCGCGATTAACACGCTCATTCTCTTCACGTTCAATTGTCTCAAGACGCGCGATTTCTGCCTCTCTCTTCTCGTTTTCAAGATAGACATAAACAGCTCCAAATAACACAACAACGACTAAACTTACGATACCTATAATAAGTAATAGTTTTGATTTCTTTTTAGGCTTAATTGGATTATTTGATAATACTTCAACTGGTTTAGGGGTAATAACCTCAACTGGTTTTTCTTGAATGGGTTCTACAACTCTTTCCGCCTGTTGATTATGTCCGCAATTCCCGCAGAACACATCTCCTACACCCATTGGCTCACCACATTTTATACACTTTTTGTTTAGATTATCTTGTCTAATTTCTTCATTCTTAACCCCACAGAATGGACAAAATTTATCACTCTTAAAAATAATCTTCTTACAATGATTACAACTTACTTCTGTTTCATTATGACTCATAATTTCCCCTTATTTTGATTATGTTTAATCATTCACACAATGTTTATTGTATATGAAATACTTTTGATTTAGAAGATAAAATAAATAAAAAAGTCCTTTTCAGAACTTATTTGAATGAATGGTGCCATCACCGAGAATCGAACTCGGAGCTGAGCATTACCATTGCTCTATTTTACCATTGAACTATGATGGCGTTATGCTTTTCTATAATACTGAAAAATGAATAATATTGCAAGATTTTTAATATAAAAATACCGCTTATTGAGCGGTACGGAAATCATTATTAATCTTATACAATGAATAGATTACTTTGAACAAATAAACCAAGATAGTGAGCACGATTACAATCGCAATTAAGATGTAAATAAATACGCTTGTAATAACGATTTGATTACTATTTAATAGTTCGGTAACTGTAGCTTCAAGGGTTGTGGAATAGTTTAGGAAGTAAGTAAATAACGTTTGAAGAGCTGCGAAACCTAAAGTAGTAATAAAGTACACAATTTCTAATACCGATAATACTAAGAAGATAATACAAGCATACGTATAACGTAACCATGAGCGATTCAAACGATCTACTTCTTCAGGTCGTCTTAATTTAATTTTTAGTCCGTCAAAATCTTTGAATAAACGATAGAAGACTAAGAAATATAATACTAATGCGATTGATCCAAACACAAAATAGATATAACCACTATTTGGGATAATGTTAAACAATTTATCGATAAAGACTAACGCATTATACCCTAATAAGAAATAGAGAAATGGTTGGAGTTTCTTAAAGTTCGGTTGAAGTTCCAATAAGCTTTGTGTACCTTTTAGAATTAAAAAGTAACCAATCGCATCCGGAAATAACTCGACTTGACCGCCTCCAATATTTACGCTAAATCCAACAACGACAAATAATGTCCCAAAGTAGATAAAATTCATGTTAACCCTCTTGATTGAATTTCTTTAGTGCTTGATAGAGTTCACTAATTGGTAATCCCATAACCGTATAATAATCCCCTTCAATGCCTTTTACGAGTAATGCGCCTTTATCTTGGATTCCATATGCACCAGCTTTATCAAGTGGTACTTTAGATTGAACATATGTTCGAACAAGTTCTTCATCATACGGATAGAACTCAACAATCGTCTTAGTATGGAAACGTATTTCTTTTTCTGTATTCATTAAACATACTCCAGTAATAACTTCATGTTTCTTACCAGACAACAACTTAAGCATTCTAATCGCGTCTTCCTCATTTACCGGTTTCCCCATAACCTCATTATCACAAACGACGATTGTATCTGCTGAAATAATATTTGCCTCAGGATGACGATTTAAAACATCTAATGCCTTGAGATATGCTAATTCTTCAATCGCTTGCTCAAGAGAAACGTTAGGATTAATCACTTCATCAACATTTGGATTCACGGTAGTAAAGGGTATTCCCATTAAATTGAGTAACTCTCTACGACGTGGGCTTTGGCTTGCCAAAATAGTGTGTTTTTGCATAAATCTATTATACCTTAAAACATCAATTTGGAATAAAAAAAAGGTGTTACCACCTTTAAAATAATCCTTCATCTAATGCCTTAATAACTTTATCTACGACCGTATCAAATTCACTGGATTCTTTAAACATAATCCAATTCAACCCAATAAAGTTAGATACACCCATTAAGATATAGGCCACAACTTCTGGATCATGATTTTTCATTTCACCTTTCGCTTGTGCTTCTGTTATATGCTTTACATAATTCGCTGCGAAATCGGTATAATACTCGATAAATAACTTTTTATCGATATACAAAGATTCCCAGATAATGTTATAAACATGTTTATTTTCTTTGATAAACACTAAGAAACTTTTTAAACCAATCCGTTCAATTTCTTTACGATCCTTACAGTCTTTCACATCCTTCGCAATATTCATACGAATCTGATGACTGTATGAAATTAAGAGATATTTATAGAGACTTAACTTATCCGTAAAGTAGATATAGAACGTTCCTGGCGCAACTTTTGCCTTATACGTTATATCATTGATGGATGTCCCATGATACCCTTTTTTAAAGAATAATTGTTCAGCCGCAGCACAAAGTCGATCTAGTGTCGCTTGGCCTCGTTTAGTTTTTGGTTGGTTTACAAGAGTGTTCACAATTTTTCCTCAAATCGTTTCAATTATACCACATCTGGAATAATCAACGAATGCACAAATCCTAGTACAAGTGAACTAAATAACATTGGTTTTTCATACATTGACGCATGCCCAGAACCAGGGATAATAACGAGACTTGAAGACTTAATATTTTCATGAAGATAGCGTTGATGAGAGAT
>DASSDQ010000018.1:0-8168 GCA_035697025.1 Erysipelotrichaceae bacterium
CACTAAACTTATCTTTCCCATCCTGACTCTTGCCTGGATTTTTGTTATATTCTCATTTTCTCTACAAAATGGTTCAATTTCTAGTCTACAAAGTGGCGTTATTACAAAATATATACATTCTCTCTTATCCAACATTAATATGAATCTTGAGTTAAAATTACTCAGTTTGATTATCCGTAAACTAGCACATTTTACTGAATTCTTTATATTAGGTTGCTTAGTACGAAAAAGTTCGATTGATTTGAAACGTAATGATCTATTGTTATTTATCTTCCTTATTCCAATACTTGATGAATTTATCCAATCCTTTATCCCTGATCGAGCAATGTCTGTAATCGATATGGGGATTGATTCACTTGGAATTATATTTGGGTTAGTATGTATTTCTTTACTAGATTATCTCATTTCAAGAAAATAGTTTTTATATTTAAATTTCTATAATAAAAAGAGTGTAACTTTTGAAGTATTACACTCTTTTTTGTAAGCATAAATTATTTATTGAGTAATCGCAGCAGTAATTTGACTAATAAAATCTGCTTTTGAGATTTCACCCTTTGCGAACAATTCATAAATTGGTCCAAGAGTTCCCATTCCGAAGTCTGAAGGCATATCATTTTGCCACCAAGCATATGCTTTGCCTTCTTGATTCCATCTCATAACTGCAGCACTTAAAGGTGTTTTAGGAGTTAAAGTAACACTATTGAATGCCGGTACCATGTTCGCTTTATTGACCATGTAATCATGACCTTCAGTTGATGCTGCTAAATCTTCTAAAAACATTTTAGCTGTTTCTGCATTAGCAGAATCCTTATTAATTACATAATAAGAAGGTGCTCCAATGTAAATCTTATCATTACCATCTGTCAATGTTGCATGAGGTAAATAACCCATTTCAAATGTTGAATCAGCATATGAACTATCTGTCCAGTTCCCTTGATGTAAGAAAGCTGCTTTACCTTTTGCGAAAGTTCCAACTTGATCATCATATGTTCCAGTTGTTAAGATTGTTTCATCTGCATATTTGAATAATAACTCAGCCCAATTTGCTAATTGAGTTAAACGATCTGCGTCAACTTCTTTATTATTTAATTTTTCAATTACACTTGAATCACTATAGTCAAGACCAGCTGATAAATATCCATTAAAATTGTGTAATCCAGTAACCCAATACATACCGGCACCTGCTGCCATAGATACAACTACACTATCATCCATACCATTTGCATCATAATATGCTTGAACTTTTTTAAACGCTTCTTCATATTCAGCTTGAGAAACGTTTTCTAGTGCTGCAATATCAACTCCAGCAGCGTCAAGAATATCTTTATTATAAGCAATACCCCAGCCTTCAACCGCAACCGGGAATCCATATACTTTTCCATCAACCTTAAATTCTAGTTCTGTATCATCTGTCCATGTCGCATTATCAAATTCTAACATTTTGTCTTTATAAATATTATATCCACCCATTCCTTCAATAACAAAAATATCTGGTTGTTCATTTGCTTGGAATTCAGCTAATATTTGTGTCCCATATGCACATGAATCTCCACCACAGGTCTTTAGAGTTACTGTAACATTGTTCTTAGCACCCCAAGCCTCTGCATAATCGCGCATTACTTCATCAATTTCCACTTTATTTTGGAAAATAACGAGTGATTTCGTTTCTTCAACGGGTTCTTCACCTGCGCATGCTGTTAATGACATAAGCGCCATCATAACAACCAAGAATACAACTAATTTTTTCAATTTTTGTTCCTCCTTTGTTTGAATTAAATTGAAAACATCTATGCTTAATCAAGCTCTCTTGATTAATGCCGAAAATGATTTATCGATTAAAACTATTTCGTGACCTAATTTCAATCGAATTGGTGCACTAGAAGTTATCGTTAATCGATAATCTTTTACACCAAAAAATAAACGTATACCTTGAAACTTTATATTAAATTCATAAGCTGTTATATTATCTTGACTAACAGGATTAATACTAAGCATTTCATCTATATGCAATCCAAGTAATCCCATTATAATCAACAAGTATGATCCACCCATGTTTGCCATGTGTAATCCATGTTGTGTGTGATTTTTTTTATTCTCTAAATCTATTTGTATTGAATCCTTTAAAAAGTCGTATCCTATTTCAGTATTCTTCAATTTATAAGCTGCGATTCCATACATACATTTTGAAAGACTTGAATCATGAGTGGTTATTGGTAAATAGTAATTAAAGCTATTTCTAAAAAGTAATTTACTTCTCTCATTCGTTAGAATTAAAGCTAGAACTGCATCAGATTGTTTTAAAATTTGATGACGATAAATATATAGAGGATGATAATGTAACAACATTGGGTGTTTAATTTGAGGAATTGATGATAAATCTAGTATTTTTTTATTCATAAAATTCGCATCCTGTATCGCAATATGTTGAACCTTATCAATTAAGAGTGTCATACATTTCGCAGCATTAGCTAAATTATGAAATATTGATTGATCTACTCCAACTTTAGTTAGTACATTTTCAATATTTTTATGGTGTTCTAATCCAAATTTACAAACATTCTCGAAATGTTTCTTAGCCATTTTATTTGTATAGAAATTATCATTAACTAACACAGTATATTCATCTGGACCAGTAACTCCATCAATATGAAATTTATCTCCTTTAAAATGACCATAATCATATATAAATAATGCTGTTTCTAACAGTAATTCGAATCCATAGGAATACATAAAATCTAAATCTAGAGTTGCATGATAATATTGCATTACACCAAATGCTATATCACTATTAATATGGATTTGAGCGCTACCTGCTAAGAAATATGGTGATGCTTCAGTTCCGTCAATAGTTCTCCAAGGTATCTTTGCTCCTCTAGATACTCCAAGTTTTCGAGCTTCAATTCTCGCTTTATCTAAATTATGGTATCTATAAAGCAGAATATTCTTTGCTTTTTCAGGATAATTTAATATAAAGAACGGTAACATATATATCTCAGTATCCCAAAAATAATGTCCTTCATATCCTTCGCCACTTAATCCTTTTGCAGCAATTTGAATTCTGTCATTGTCTCCTCCACTATTAAAGAGTTGAAAGACATTATATTGAACAGCCTCATTTATCTCATTTTGACTAATATATAACCCAATTTCTTTCCAGAAAGTTAAATAGAATTGTTCTTGTTTCGATTTGTAATATTCAAACGATTTAACATGAATTAAAACATCATCAATATCATTCTTATCAATTAAGTGTGATGAATGGTAAATCTGATATTTAGTAATAGTTATTTTTTCGTTTGGTTCTATATTCTTATCAAATGTTACAATTGCTTGATCATTAACAATTTCAGATTTACCAGAACAACTATGTGTAATACCAACTTTTATATCAATATTTGTATTTTTGGTTTTTGCTGTTAATATCGCGTAATTTCCTTTTATGGAAATATTACTTAAATATAGATGATTTTTCGCTTGTCCTACTCTTGGATCAGTCGTTTTAATTTCGCTTAGAATTGGCATCCTTAAATAAGATTTCAAACGTAAAACACCCTTATAATTTATTGTTTCAATCGTTAAATTAACGACGATACAATCTTTTTGAATCTGGCTTACACACTTCTCCTCAATAATTTTAAATACATAACCTAACTTGGTTTTATATACAGCGGTTCTTGATGTACATCCTTGATTTAAATTATAAGATCGTTCAAGACTAACTAAAGTTGAATCACTTAAATTAATTTTTTCAGACTCTGTTTCGATTGTAATAAGTGATGCATCAGGTAAATTAACAATAGTTTGGCCAATTTGAGGAAATTGAATTGAATTTTCTTCATAATGATATGGAAAAGTATTGTAAACTCCATTTATATAAGTTTGTGGGTAGTCCTTTTTATCGCCATACCCTTCAGTAAAATGTCCTCTTGTTCCAAGTAATCCATTAGCACATGAAAATATCGTTTCATCCACTAATAATTCTTCCATCGTAAGCCGTTGATTACGTACGATAGTAACAGCTTGTTTATGTCTATAATCATTAATTACTATGCTCATCTTTAAATTTCCCTTCGATAATTTTATCTAAAATACTGTCATTTAATTGTGGTAAGGTTTCCACATATATATCAGCATCACTTAGTTTTTCATTCCCAACACCAATTGCGAACATTTCTGCTGCTTTAATAGCCTTAATTCCAGATAATGCATCTTCTATTCCTATGCATTGATCGGATCTAAATCCAAAATAGTTCTTTGCATTATTGAAAATATCAGGAGATGGTTTACTTTTTAAATTAGTTGGATCAACAATATAATCAAAATAACCTTCTAAATCTAATAGCTTTAATAGAGCTTTACCATTTTTTGATGCACTTCCTAACGCAAGTTTTATATCGTGACTCTTTAAATAGCTTAATAAATGTTGAACTCCAGATAACACTTTTTTTGAATTAAATGAACTTATCATCTCGTTGTATATATTATTTTTCTCAATCGCGAGTTGAATTTTCTCATCTTCACTCAACGCTAATCCATATTGATTACAAATAACATTTAATGATTCTATCCTAGAAACACCTTTAGTATAACTTTCAAGTGAAGGATCAATATTAATATTGAAATGGGTTCTAAACACTAATTCCCAAGCATGAAAATGTTCATTGGTTGTAGATGTAATTACTCCATCCAAATCGAAAATCGCTAGTTTAATTTTCGACATTACTTAATCGCTCCAGATGTCATACCCTTGATGATATATTTTTGAGCAAATAGAAATAGAATTAAAACTGGAAGAGCTGCCATTAGAACACTTGTAAGAATTAATGCATATTCTTTGTCATAAAATCCAGCTAGGTTCGCAACCGATAATGGTAAAGTTTTCACAGCTCCACCAAGTCCAATTACTAAAACCGGCAATAAATAATCATTCCAAATCCACATACCGTTCAGAACTAAAAGTGTAACAAATATCGGTTTTAATATTGGCAATACAATAAGGAAGAATACTTGAGGTTTGGAACATCCATCAATGATTGCTGCTTCTTCAATATCGATAGGAATTGATTTTATAAAACCATGAAATAGAAATATACTCAAAGGTGTACCAAAACCAATATAAGCCAAGATTACTCCATGATAAGTATCTTTAAACTGAATTCCAGTTAATCCTCTTAATGTTTCCAATAAACGAACTAAGGGCAACATAACTACTTGAAATGGAATAACCATCCCCGCTAAAAAGAACATAAATATCCAGAAAGAATAACGCTTCTTAGTGCGAACTAACATCCACGCTGCCATACTACTAAATATTCCAATAGCTATTAAACTTACACCGGTTATGATAAATGAGTTTAAGAACGATCGATAATAATCAATATTTCTACGGTTTAAAATCTCTAGAAAATTAAAGTACAGATTTCTCCAATCCTTGGGTAAACTTAATGGTGTCGCAATTATCTCTGTTGCATTTTTCGCTGAATTAAATATAACCATCATAAATGGAAAGAAGAAGGCAATTAATAATACAATCCCAAGCAATTCTAACAGTATTGTTGGGGCAAAAAGTTTTCTTAAATTTATTTTATTCATTATAGTTCAACCTCTCTTCGCTTATTGTAGTAAACCTGTAATAACGAAATAACAAGTAAGAATGCAAAGAAGACAATCGCTTTCGCTTGGCCAACTCCCATTTGATATTTACTAAATGCTTCTTGATAGATATTAATTGCAATTAAGTTTGTTGATTGAACTACAGGCATTTCAGAAAGTCCATACATTGATCCTAACCAATTCGGCATTAATGCCCCTGGTCCCCCTTGTGTTAAACTCATTACCGTATCAAATTGTTTAAATGATGTTACTAATGTTAAAAACATGGAAACAGTAAACGCTTGAGCAACAAGCGGCAGTGTGATTGCTTTTAACCTCTGAAATGCATTAGCCCCATCAATTTTGCTAGCTTCTATTAAATCTTGAGGAATATTCTGAATCGCTGCTACATAGATCATCATAATATACCCAGCGTATTGCCATGTTACAACAATTATTAAACCAATTAATGCTGTATCACCACTTATAAGTAAACTTGGGTTAAATGCATCAGAAATATTTACTAGAGCTCTATTAAAGATAAATTGCCAAATATAACCTAGAACCAAACCACCTATCAAATTTGGCATAAAGAAACCTGCTCGATAAATATTTTTTAATTTCAAATTTTGAGTAACTAGCATCGCTAGAAAGAAAGCAACTATATTAATTGCGAATATGTTAAATACAGAATACAAAATAGTTCGATACAACGAAAATGCAAATCTTGCATCACTAAAAATAGATATATAGTTTTGTAAACCAATGAATATCTCATTACCAGTATTTAAACCAGACCAATTAGTTAGAGATAAAAATAACCCATGCCCAAACGGGAAAATTACAAAAATGAAGAATGCGCTGAACGACGGTAACAAGAAATAAACAAACACACGATTATGTTGTGCTGTACCTGACGTACCCAACCATTGATTTATTAAAAATCGAGATATAAAATTATGTTTCATCTTATTATTAAATTTTATATCTACTTTCAACAATTTTGCGATATAAACGAAGATCGAATAGAAAGGTAAAAATAAAACCATTCCAAAGGAAATTAATGCTAATACACAATATTTACAACAATTTTTAAGATATCGCATTATTACCCCCTGTACTATGGAAAGCTTTCCATAGTATGAACAAACTAATTCCTATATAAAATAGGAACGTTAAAATTATTAATTAAATAAAGTATCGCACTAAATGTAAGCGCTGTCAATACATTATTCTAATAAAAAAGAGTAAGAATTAAGTAGTTTCCCCCACTATTAATTGAACCGGCGTAATTTGGCTCTCAACTTTTCGATCTTGATAATAATTTTGGATTATATTTGCAAGTGCTTGAGCTATTAATTCGGGTGATTGTGAAATTGATGTTATTCTTTTGCCAATGTTGAAATAACTTCTTCCTCCATCATAACCAATAACCTTTATTTCATCTGGAACTTTTCTTCCATTAAGCTCAATTTTGCGAATAACTTCAGCTGCTACAGCATCACTAATCGCAAATATTCCATCTATTTCAGGATGACTTTGGATGATTTGATGTATATAATCCGGAATATACAAATAGTTTCCTAATGGGTATTCCACATTTATAACATTACTATATCCATGACGCTCTAATTCTTCAAAAAAACCTAGTCGTCGTTTACTTACTTCTGTTTTTGCGTTAGAATGCTCGCCCTGTGCATCATCTCCTATAAACATAAACTTTTTACAACCACGTTGGATTAAATGTTGAGCAGCAAGTACTCCTCCAAGATAATTATCACTCGCAACATATGGGACATCTTCAAAACGACGATCAAATGAGACTAATGGATAAGATTTATCTAAGTAAGGCTCTATATCATTATTTGTAAGTAGAATTATGGCATCAACACGATTCTTTTTAAGCATGTCGATATAAACAATTTCTTTCTCCAACTGCTCACTAGAGTTACACACCATTAATTTATAGCCTTTTTTATAAAGTTCTTGTTCAACATTGTAAAGCAATTCACCAAAAAACAAATGGATACAATCTGGCAAAACGAATGCAACAATATTATTTTTCTGTAAAGTCATACTTCTCGCGATTTCATTCGAAAAGTAACCTGTTTCTTTTATTATTCTTTCAATTCTTTCGCGAGTTTCTTTTTTAACATATCCAGAATTATTTATTACTCGAGAAACAGTTGCAATTCCAACTCCCGCTTTCTTAGCAACATCTATTATAGTTGACATAATTACCTTACATTTCTTTTTATATAGATATATTTTACCTCATTATCATTTTAATTTTAAACTTTTTTATAAATATATACTTATTTTAAAAATATACCTTGACAGGCGAAGTATATCGTATTAATATGCAGATAGAGAGGAGTGATGTCATGAATATTACATCTGATCTTCTAAGAGGACATACTGAGACGATTATCTTAAAACATCTTATTGAAAAGGATAGTTATGGATATGAGATTAATAAATCAATCCAAGAGAAGACGAATAATCAGTTTGAACTTAAAGAAGCAACCCTGTATTCTGCATTTAGAAGACTTGAAACAGCTGGCTTAATATCATCT
>DASSDQ010000019.1:0-34926 GCA_035697025.1 Erysipelotrichaceae bacterium
GTGTATAAAAAAAGACACTCTTGCGAATGTCTCTTAATCTAGATTAGAACTTTGATTGTTCAGCTAAGTATTTAGCTGTACGTACTAATTGGTTAGTGTATGAAGCTTCATTGTCATACCATGCTGCAACTTTAACTAAGCAAACACCACCGATGTTTTGAACTTTAGTTTGTGTAGCATCGAATAATGAACCAAACGCAATACCGATAACATCTGAACTAACGATTTGATCTTCAGTGTAACCGAATGATTCGTTAGAAGCTGCTTTCATAGCTGCATTGATTTCCGCAACAGTACATTCTTTCTTAACTACTGCTACTAATTCAGTGATTGAACCAGTAATAACAGGAACACGTTGAGCAGCACCGTCTAATTTGCCCTTTAATTCAGGAACAACTAGACCGATTGCTTTAGCAGCACCTGTTGAGTTAGGAATAATATTAGCTGCAGCTGCACGAGCACGACGCAAGTCACCGTTACGGTGTGGTGCATCTAATGTATTTTGATCATTAGTGTACGCATGAATCGTAGTCATAGAACCATTAATAATTTCGAAATTGTCATTCAATGTTTTAGCCATTGGAGCTAAACAGTTAGTAGTACATGAAGCACCAGAAATAACTGTTTCAGAACCATCTAAAATACTGTGGTTAACATTAAATACTACAGTTTCAACATCATCACCTGCTGGAGCAGAGATGATAACTTTACGAGCACCTGCTTTAATATGAGCAGAAGCTGTATCTTTCTTAGTGAAGAATCCAGTTGATTCAATAACAACATCAACTTTTAGATCAGCCCAAGGTAGTAATGCAGGATCTTTTTCTTTTAATACTTTTACAGTCTTACCATCAACAATTAAATCTTCACCTTCAAAGCTAACAGTATGGCCATCGAAACGTCCTTGAGATGAATCATACTTTAATAAATGAGCCAAGGTCTTAGCATCGGTTAAGTCGTTGAGTGCAACGATTTCAAACGCTGGGTTACCCCACATAATGCGGAATGCCAAACGGCCGATACGACCAAATCCATTAATCGCAATTCTTGCTGTCATCAATAATTTCCTCCTAATTGACACACATAATTATAGAGTTATACACATTAAAAGTCAATTGTGAAACATCTCACATAAATTTCACAAATGTAAGATTTTATTGATTTTCTCTAAACCAGAGTGGTTTCTCTGCTGCCATAAAAAATGCTTCTGCTGTTTTAATATTTAATTTAAACAACTCATTCATTAATCGTGCATCATTTAGACGTACATTTGTATATTCAGTTTTCTCAAGTGTCGCATAAGGGAAGATACGGCTAAGATCTTCTTTCTCAGAAACGGATAAACGAATCGGTAAATTTACACTCTTTAATGAAGCTAGTATTGACATCATTGCTTTAGAATTTAGATATACCATTTCTTCTATCTCTATATGGTCAGAATATGCGTATACAAGCGCATAAGCTAATAGTTTACCATTATCCTGGTACGCAATTAATTTGCCACCAAGGGCGTTTAATTCAAGTAATAACTGATTAAAATCTTCAGTACTACGAATCACATAACCCGTAAAATGTTTCGTAAATTGACGATACAAGTCTCTAAGTTCAAGAGCTGAACAAGAATACGTAACACCCATAGGACTTAAAGTAGGTAAGCTTAACGTATCTAGCCAATAATGATTGCGAATGTATATTTTCTCAAAACCATATTGTACATAAAGATCAGGATTATACCCCTGAATATACGTTAATAAATCTCTATGTTCAAGAATATCTAAAACCTTAGTAATTAATTCTTTCATAAAACCTTGATTACGATATTTTGGTAACGTAAAAACACCTACAAGAAAACTAATCTGTAGAGGTTTACCATTAAAATCAAGTGTACGTGTATGAACCTGACAACTACTTATAAGTTCATCATTTTCATCCACTAATAAGTAAGATTGCTTTGTTTGATACAGTTGATCAAAATAATAATCAGTATGACCACCATCATCCTCCGCAAAAATACCTTTCCACCAACGATAAATTAAAGCCTTATCATCATCTTTTGCTCTTCTAAGTCTTGCCATTTGCTTTTATCCTATATTTATCAATCATATGGCTTGGATGAAGTGCCTTCTTCGCTAGAATTAGTGACTCAATCCCCATATCATCTTCTCGATTTACCCACTCAATCGTAGGATAATTTTTCTCTAAGAATATCTTCTCAATTGCTTGATACAATCCACGAATGGTATGATCCGCTTTCTCGATATTAATCTGAACCATATTACGTGTTGCTAACGAAGCAATTAGAAATGCCTTAACTTCTCCATCAATACGAATAACACCACCAGAATACGGTAATATACCATAAAGATTTAACACATCATGCACACCTTTAGCTTCATAGATTAAGTACTCTTCCGTAGAATCAGTCCGCCATGTATTAAGATAAGCATTTAGTTCAGGAATATGCTCTTTTGTAAGGTCTTCATAAACAAATCGACCTGTATATTCAGTCACAAAATGATTGTAATTATTCCTTCTCTTTTGAAGCTTTTTGCCAGACAATGTTCTCATCTTTTCGCCTTCATAAACATAATCGGCAGCTTCTGCTTCAATCGTGACTTTGCATGAAGGGAATAATTTCTGTACTTTTTCTAAACCAGCTTTTGTAAAACAAGAGAGTTCAAAAGGTACATTAAATTTATTAAATATTGAATGAGCTTTTAATAATGCTTCCTCAAAAAACTCTTCTTCACATAAAGGCATATAACTAAACAACTTACCCTTATGAATTCCAAGAAGTAACATATAATGATCATTATGGTATTGCCATAATGGATATTGTTCACGCCAAAGAAACATGTTAACTAAATTATGATTACTTTCTTCGATTTGAGCGATATCTAAATATTTACTTATTAATGGAATATCTTCTTCAGTCACTGCTATAAAATCTGCATCATCAATGCACACCATAGTATTATTCGCTTCTTTCTGTATATTGAGCATCTATTACATCTTTTGGTTTATTATCAGGTTGATTACTTGATTGATTGAAATCATCTCTTACCGTTTGATTCATACGTTTTATCCGCATACTTATTGCGAACCAGTAAATTCCAAAAACGATAACTAAAAAAACAAATAATGGCCATAAAGTCATTAATATAAATATACCAATCACCGATACGATAAGAGCACGTAATATGTTCATAAATTTTCCTTAGTCATTATACCATGAAAACTTTAAGCGAATCAAAAAGCGCATTACGCGCTTATTGACTGTTCAGAACATATCCCGAATGTTAATTCCCAAGCCATTGGCGAGTTTCAATAACGCATCCAATGACAAATTCCTTCTTCCTCGTTCTACATCTGAAATGTAATTACGATGAAGTCGACTTCTTTCTGCTAATTCTTCTTGCGACAATCCACAACTTCTTCTGAAGTGCTTCACTCTTGCGCCAAAGGTTTTACGAAAACTTTCGAATTCTTCGTCCTTTGGTAAACCAAGAGAAACGACTTCCCCAAAACCGTTTTCTCTCATGATCTTCCCCTCAATACATAATTCAATTGTAATGACATTATACATTAAAATCTACACACAATGAGTGTAATATTGAACAAAATGCACAAAAAAACACTATTTTTCTGACAAGTCGATAACACTTTTAATATGCATAATAAGTTTTGAGTTATCAAACGCATATTTTTTTGGAATAAACTGTTTTGCGTCCTGTATTAATTGCGAAATATCATTTAGATTTGCTGCGTACAAAATATATCCTTCACGACTAAATTGTTCGCAAATCTCAACCTGGTGATCATTGATATGTTCTTTAAAACTTTTTAAACGAGCACATCCAATAATTTTCTTTTCATATCTACAACCATCTAAGATACTACCAACGCCACCATGTGTAATGATTAATGATGCATTCTTGCGATATGTATCAAGTTCATCTTGAGATAAATAGGGAATAAGCGTCATATGTTTACTGCTAAATTGAGTGAACCCCGACTGAACAATAACTTCTTCAGTAATTTCGCCTTTATCAATTTGTTCCTCTAATGCTAAAAGTAATCGCACAAAAGATTTATCTTGTGTACCAAGTGTTACGAGTATCATTTTTTGCCCTCAATTGTATTTAGGAATTCATTAAAGATAATTTCATTATCATACGAATAATTCACTAGCGATTTTTTCATTTCAACTAATTGTGATTGATTTCTACCGATTTCTACTAATTTTTCAGTGATTGATTCTAACTTATTATCTACAATCCAACCATTCACATTCTCAGTTATTTGTTCATGAACACCAGAGACATCACACGAAAGCACAGGTGTACCCGCAAAGAAAGACTCAATAATGGTAGTTGGATAACCTTCGTATAAAGAAGGTAAAACAAATAAATCCGCTTGTTTTATATAAGGCATTGGGTTTCGTTTACTACCCGTAAATGTAATACAATCATTTACATTTAACGAAATAGCTAACGCTTCACATTTTTCTTTTAATTCTCCATCCCCAACTAAATAGAGATGTGAATTAATATTCGATTCCTTTAATTGAACCATCGCATAGATTAAACGATCCATCGCCTTTTGAGCATGAAATCGACCTACACTAACGAGATTAAAACAATTTTCATCGTATTTTATTTCACATGGTTCAAGTGATTTTTCTTTAAGTCCAGAAATATCCATTAAATTACGTATCGAAACGATATTTTTTACACCAAATAATTGTGTAAATGCGTCTTTCGAGCGTTTAGATACGGCAATATTAATATCAATTTTACTTAATGCGGATTTCATGATTGCCATATGGTGTACAGAGTAATTCACAGCACTATAGTCTATATGTATCCAATTAACTTTACGTTTAGAATCGCCATTTGCCACAAATATCGTACAGAATCCTTCTTTTGAGGCGATTTCGATATCATACGTTTTATGTAATATTCGTTTACGCACATTTTGAATTAATCGATTGATTAAACCTGTTTTCATATAAAACAAGAAAATCATCTTACTAAACACATCGTTCCATTTCTTCTGCGATAGTGCAGTTTTAAGATTAACATCAACCGCATTAAATAATGGGCTCGATACTAATCGATTAATTCCTGCAGGAATATCATTTAATAACTCACCATGCGGATGTAGAATTAAAACATCGATTTCATATTCATCTAAATCAAAACGATTTAAAACATTACACAAGATTCGTGCAACTCCACCCATAACCATTTCATCATTCACAAACAATAGTTTCTTTTTCATTAATATATTTTCCCTACATATTTAGCTTTAGGATAAACTGTTTTCAAATCTTCCCATTGAATTAAGTATTCATCCACAATAGGATAAATTAATTTGCCAGCTAAATTACCATGATATACGTTCGCAAATGTTTCGATATAAATAATTTTAGATCCAAATAACTTTCCGATATAACAAAACGGTACCGCCGTATGTGTACCGGTAGATACGATAAAGTGCGGTCTAAATCGAATTACATAGATGAGTGATATAAATGTATTCATTATAAACTTAAAAATATACGTGAATAAATGTTCTTTCGATCCAAATAATAGATAATGAACATGATTTGGATACTTCATTTTTAAATGAGCAGTACTCGGTCCACCTTCCGTAATAATTTGATAATCATAAAATTGAAAAAGTTCTCTTAGTTGTAAGAGTTCATTAAGATGTCCGCCAGTTGAGGCAATAAATACAACACGTTTCATGGTTCTATTATACTAAATAAAAACACACATTGAACTTAATGTGTGTCATCTTCTTCATCAAAACCTTCAGTACTATCATCAATTTTAAGGAAAACCATGACAGTTTGTAAGATTAATTTAATATCCAAGAAAATACTATAATTCTCTATATACATTAAATCGAGAATTAATTTATCTTTTGGAGTCGTATTATACTTCCCATAGATTTGTGCATATCCAGTTAATCCTGCTTTAACACGTAAACGTAAATCAAACTCAGGCATTTCTTGGGTATATGCGACGACATTCTCTAGCATCTCAGGACGAGGACCAACAACTGACATATCACCAATTAAGATATTAAGGATTTGTGGTAATTCATCCATACGTATTTTACGTAAGACATGACCAATCTTTGTGATACGATCATCATTTTTTGTGGCAGAACGATTCTCAACATTCACCTTCATTGTTCTAAATTTAATAATATTAAATTCACGGTTATTCTTCGTCATACGCTTTTGGGTAAAGAACACAGGACCTTTATCTTCAAGATAAATAAGAAGTGCAAAGATTGCCCAGAATGGAGATGTAAGAATTAAACCAACAAGTGATACAAGAATATCTAATATTCGTTTAAGTATACGATCTTCAATCGAGAAGTCACTGATATTTGTAGAGAATAAGGATATATCATCAACTAAAGTGTGACGTGATCTAAATTCAACGACATCCATAATCTCCGCATTGAATAAAACCATCTTCTTATGCTTATAACAGAATTCTGTAAACACGATACGGTCTTCTTTAAGAATGTTATAGAGAACAATTACATCGTTATTCAAGATATCTTTAAAGACTTGTTCCTTATTCAAATCGCTCGTAACTAAATTGATCTTATATTTATAAATTTGTTTTTGAAGTTTATGAATTAATTTATTTGGACGTTTGTTCGCACCGTAAATAATATATGTTTTTCTTGGTGGATTTAAATAATAGAAGATACGATTACTAATGTAAGACATTGCGATAATAAATAAGATTTGCACAACAAATGTAAAGAGTAGACGTCTTAAACTAAAGAATCCAAATTGCCAAATATTCCAGATACTAGGATTTGTAATTTGTATAACTAAATAGGTAAAGATATCTGAGAAGAATACAACAATCATCATAGAATATACGATTTGACGTGTTTGTTTCTCTCCTACATCCAATCCACCATACGCATTTAACATAAATAAGAAGGTAATAACGAAGGTAATACTTGTTACTGCTGCTTCTCGAGTTGCCTGTATTATTTCAGGATATGCGAATGAGAAGATCCAGAAGAATAGTCCCATTAAGGATACATAGGTAAATAAACTAAGAAAGAAGACTAAGGTATTTTGGAATTTAGTAATAATTTTTTTTGCGCTTTTCATTTTCAAATAGGCTCCACGTTTATTTTACACTAAAGTATCAATTATGCATTAAAAAACTAAGCTATTTCAGATGAATTTAGATGTTCAATGATTCTAATATAGTAGTTAACCCCAATTTCTAGAACGGATTCATCAAAATTAAAGTAACAAGAATGTAAAGGATAAATAAACTCCTTAGCTTCATTATGCGAGCCTAACATCGCAAAGAAGGCAGGAACTTCTTTTTGATAGAAACTAAAATCTTCAGCGAACATCATCGGTTGAATTACTTCTTTTTCATCATTATCAAATAATTCGTTGGTTAAATCATATAGGTTCTTAGGATTAATCACAGGTGGATAACTTGATTTGAAGATCAATTCGATTGAACAATCTTCACGTTGAGATAAGGCATTTGTTAGCTCAACCATACGATTTTGAATTGTTTTAAACACATCTGGATTGAAACAACGAATAGTTCCTTCTAATGCGACCTTTTGTGCAATGATATTACGTGCTTCACCACCATGAATGGTCCCAACAGTCAATACAGCAGGTTCTAATGGATTAACAGAACGTGACACGATTGCTTGAAAAGCTTGGATAATTTCTGCCTGTAATACAATCGCATCTACCCCTAAATGAGGTTGTGCACCATGCGCACTCTTCCCATGAATAATACAATCAAATTCATTGGTCTGAGCCATCATCGGCCCATTAATTAAGGCAAGTTTACCTTGTGTTAAATTAGGATATAAATGTAATCCAAATAATGCGTTTGTTGGATACGTTTTAAATAAACCCTCATCAATTAAGACTTTAGCTCCTCCAGGTCCCTCTTCTGCAGGTTGGAAGATAAATAGAATTGACACGTTGAACTCTTTATCTGCACAATATTTCGCAAATCCAAGTAATATTGCCATATGCCCATCATGACCACAGGCATGCATATTTGATAAATGTTTAGACGCAAAATCAACTCCAGTTTCTTCTTTTACACTAAGCCCATCCATGTCTGCTCTAAATCCGATTGTTGTACTTGTTTTGCCTTGTTTAAATACAATTACGCCGGTTTTAGCCATCACAAGAGGGGAATAACCCATCGCAATTAATTCATTTTGGATATACGATGATGTTAAAGTACAATCCAATCCAATCTCTGGAATTTGATGTAAATCACGACGTTTTGACGTTAAGTATTCTAACATTAGCGTAAATCCTTTAATATTTCTGTTTTGGATTCTGTTTTCGCATCTTTTAGTTTAATTATCTTAGCAGGAGAACCCGCCACCACAACACCACTTGGTACATCTTCGATTACGATTGCCCCAGCTGCCACAACACTTCCTTGACCAACTCTAACGCCTTCCAAAATAACCGCATTTGCGCCGACTAAGACATCATCTTCGATAATCACAGGCGTTTTACTTGGAGGTTCAAGTACACCAGCCACAACTGCACCAGCCCCAATATGACAGTTCTTTCCAATAATTCCTCTTGCTCCTACAACCGCATTCATATCAATCATGGTGCCATCCCCAATGACAGCCCCAATATTAATCACAGCTCCCATCATGATCACCGCATTCTGTCCAATCGTTACGAAATCACGGATAAAAGAACCAGGTTCAATCCGCGCTTTAATGTGTGTTGTATCAAGAAGGGGAATTGCACTATTACGTCGATCATATTCAATCACATAGTCAGTAATCACTTCTTTATATGATTCTAGAAGGGTATCAATTTGAGCGATATCCCCGAAAATTATTTTATGATGATCATCCCCAAAACTCTTAACCCCTTCAAAGTTTATACCTTTGAATTGTCCATTAATATATAACTTAATCGGTGTTTTCTTTTCGGCTTGTTTAATGTATGCAGCGATCGCATACGGATCTTGTAGAAATTGTTCCATTAGATTAAATCCTCCATTGTATAATACCCATTTTTCTTATTCAGAATAAATTGACACGCTTTTAAAGCACCTTCCGCAAAGACTGATTTGGATAATGCATGATGCTTAATCTCAATCTGTTCCGATAAGTTACTAAATAAGATAGAATGATCCCCAACAATATTGCCAGCACGTATGACATGTAATGGAATAACTCCATTATCTCTATCATTCCCAAACGTATAGGTTTGTGTAGAATTCGCATTTATCGTTTGTAGTAATTGTTTCGCTGTTCCACTCGGTGAATCTTTCTTAAACTTATGATGTGCATCAAATACATCAATCTCATAATCGCTTTCACAATATTTAATTGCTTGAGCTAATAACTTATTTAAGACAAACACACCAAAAGAGAAATTAGCACTCTTAAATATTGGTATAAGTTCACTTGCACGCTCAATTTGATTTTCTTGATCTAATGAATAACCCGTTGTCGCAATAACACAGGGTATATTATGTTCAATCGCAAAAGGTAAATACGTATCTAGTGCATCTACACTCGCAAAATCACAGATTACATCCATCTTTGGACAATCCATTATGGAAGTATAACTATTATTACTTGATGTTCTAGAAACCCCAAAAAACTCAATATCAGGATAATTCTTTAATACTTTTTGAAGTTCTAAACCCATTTTTCCGTTTATTCCGATAATACAGAGTTTCATATCAATCCCTCTTGTTTAAGGACTAAAATTAGGGATTCTCTATTTTTTGATTCTAAACTAACTAGAGGTAATCGACATGGCCCAACATTCTTACCCATCATGTTAAGTGCACTCTTAATAGGAACAGGATTACTCTCAATAAAGAGGACATCATTCAATGCGGCTAAGCTCAATTGAATCTCTTCTGCTCGTTTTATATCGTGATTAAAATAGGCATCGCAGAGTTCTGCACATCGTTTAGGAACACAATTAGCGGTGACAGAGATGATACCCATACCACCCATTTTCATAATTTCAAGATTCTGATCATCATTGCCTGAATAAACATAAAAGTCTTTATCACAGTGTTCAAGTATTTCATGGATTTGATTTAAATCATGACTTGCTTCTTTCACCCCAACAATATTCTTATGAGATGAAAGATAGATACAAGATTCTGCACTTAGATTAACTGCAGTTCTGCCTGGCACATTGTATAGAATAATCGGTAGATTAACCGCATCCGCAATCGTAGTAAAATGTGCTATTAATCCGCGTTGTGTAGGCTTATTGTAATAAGGGCACACCATTAGTAAGCCATCATATCCCATCAATTGTGCATCAAGTGACAGTTCAATCGATGCTTGTGTATCATTAGTGCCTGTATTGGCAATCATGACGATTCTACCTTTGGCATACGATAAAGCCTTCTCAAATAGATCAAGCTTTTCACTCTGTCTAAGTGTTGCGCCTTCACCTGTCGTTCCCATTATGATTAAAGCTTTTGTTCCTTCAGCGATATGCCATTCAATTAACTCTTTTAAAACATGATAATTAATGCCATTCTCATCAAACGGTGTAACTAATGCGACACCTGATCCCTTAAATAACATGTTTAGCCTCCATTAATTTCTTTACGATTTGGACCGCATTGGATGCGGCACCTTTACGAATATTATCTCCAACGACCCATAGGTTTAACCCAAATGGGACAGATTCATCTCTTCGAATTCTGCCAACATATATATCATCTTGTCCACTTACATCGAGTGCAGTAGGATAATCGTCTTTCCATACAACCAATCCTTTTTGTGCGTTAAGTAATGTATAAACTTCATCTAATGTAAAATCATTTTCAAACTCCACATTTATCGCAACACTATGACCATTAAATACAGGAACACGAACACAGGTCGCACTAACAGCTAAATTCGGTAAATTCAGAATTTTTCGTGTCTCGTTAATCATTTTTTCTTCTTCTTTGGTATTTCCATTCTCTAAGAAAACATCGATTTGAGGAATCACATTATGTAAGATTTGTTTAGGATAAAAAGTAGATTCTTCTTTATTTAGATTACGATTTAAATCCATTACACCTTTATATCCTGAACCTGATACAGCTTGATAGGTTGTATATACTATACGTTTTAATCCCAAAGACTTTAATGCGTTTAAGGGTAAAACAGATTGAATGGTTGAACAATTAGGATTTGCTATGATATTCATTGGCATTTCCATTGATTCAAAATTAATCTCAGGCACAATCAATGGCACATCTTCATGCATACGCCAAAAACTACTGTTATCCACCACAATACATCCATGTTCTGCGGCAATTGGCGCATAGGTTTCACTTACAGAACCACCTGCAGAAAATAGTGCATAATCATATCCACGATCAAAACTATGTTCGGTTAATTCTTCAATCACATAACTTTTTTGATTGAACTGTAACATTTGACCAGCAGATCGCTTAGACGCAAGAAACGTAATCGTATCAATCGGTAATTGATATTCTTCTAGTACTTGAATAAAGCTTTGGCCAACCATACCAGTTGCCCCAACAATCGCAATGTTCATTCTGTTTCTCCTCGCGCAATCCATTTTGCCGGTCCTTTTAAATAAATGCCATCTTCTTCACATCGTACATTTAATTCTCCACCCAACGTTTGTACATTAACTTCTTTATTCGTTTTTCCTAATGCATAAGATATGACAGTACTCGCACATACACCAGTCCCGCAAGATAGTGTCCATCCAGCACCTCGCTCATGTGTTCGTACTTCAATCAGTGTGTTATTAATTACTTGTACAAAGTTAATATTAATCAATTGTGGAAAGTTAGGATTTGAAGTTAAACGTGGTCCTATTTTATCAATTTGATTGAAATTATCTACGAAAACTACTCCATGTAATGTCCCTATAAATACGCCATAAATCAATGTATGTTCAAGTTCAATTGGAATGTAGTTATGTAAAGGTAATTTACTCTCATCTTCCGTTAATGTATTTCGCTCACGATTTAAGCGAAGCTCAATCCCATCTTCTTGAACTTTTACTGGTATTAATCCAGCATCCGTCTCTACTACAAATTCAGTCTTATTTATAATATTATTGTTTGTGACAAATCGTACAAAACAACGCAATCCATTCCCACACATTGTCGCATGTGTACCATCTGAGTTGTAATAACTCATCTTGATATCCGCAATTTCACTTGTTTGCGCAAACATTAAACCATCTGCCCCAATCCCAAAGTGTCGATCACAGAGTTTGATTGCACTTTGACTTGGGTTTTCAGGTTGATCATAGACGAAAATAAAATCATTTCCTGTCCCGTGATACTTTTCGAATCGAATCATAAATTGAACCGTTTAGCGATCAATCTAACCGCTTTTTCTTTGTCTTTCTTAGCGATTGTATATGAAATACTGATTTCAGACGTTGTGACTAGTTTGAAATCAATATCATTTTCACTTAATAAACCGAATAATTTAGCCGCTACCCCAGTTTGCGTACGCATTCCAATTCCTACCACACTGACTTTGACACAATCTTCATCTAAGACAATGGTAGAACTTGGATGTGTTGTTTGAAGTTGATTTAATACATCATTTACTAATGCCATATCATCGAGTGATGTGGTAAAAGAGACATCCATTGTGTCATTCTGATTCAAGGTTTGACTGATAATATCAACGTTAATTTCATTCTCAGCTAAACGGATAAAAAGATCCGCTAATATCTTAGATTTAGAAGGGAGTTGACGGATATTAATTAACATCACATTCTCACTAACGGAAACGCCACTAATCGATTTTTCTTCAATCATATTTACATTCTCCTTAATCCAAGTCCCATTGATATCTTCATGAGCACTTGCGACATACACATTCACATTAAACTTATGTGCGATTTCGATTGAACGTGGTTCCATAACCTTAGCCCCTAGAAATGCCATCTCTTTCATCTCTTCAAACGATATTTCATCCAATTTATGTGCATCCGGATATAAACGTGGATCGACCCCATAAATACCTTGGACATCCGTATAGATCTCCGCATCACAACCTAATTTGGCGGCTAATGCGACAGCCGTTGTGTCGGATCCACCCCGTCCTAATGTTGTAATATCACCGAGTTCATTTACTCCTTGAAACCCAGCCACAAACACTATACGTCCTTCTGATAAGTGTTTCTCAATCCTTGAGACATCAATATCATCTATAGTATTTTTGGTATGTAATCCTCGTGTTTTAATCCCAGCTTGTGTTCCTGTTAATCCAATCGCTTCAACACCCATTCCATTTAGAATCATTGTAAAGAGGGAGATTGAGACTTGTTCACCCGTACTTAAGAGTAAATCTATTTCACGTTTAGATGGATTAGCGGATGCTTCATTCGCAAGTTCCAGTAATTGATTGGTAGTTTTACCCATCGCCGAAACCACTACCACTACTTCATATCCATTCTTTTTCTTATGTAGTATTTTCTTGGTTAATCCCTTCATTTTCTCTACAGTAGATACGGAAGAACCTCCAAATTTCATTACGATTCGTTTGTTCATAGACAATCCTGCCTTACTAAATCTTCATAGGTTTCACGCTTATTCACTACGCGGGCCTTATCATTATTGACGAATATGACTGCAGGTTTTAATATGCGATTATAGTTTGAACTCATCGAATAATGATAAGCACCAGTTGTAAATACAGCTAGATAATCATTTAGTTTAACCTCAGGTAATTCACAATCATGAATAATGATATCACCGGATTCACATGCTCTGCCTGCAATTGTATAGTGATTGGAATTAGGCTCATCCATACGATCAATTAGTGCAGCTTCATACTTCGCTTGATAAAGTGCTGTACGAATATGATCAGCCATTGAACCATCCACAAATACATAGTTCTTTTTATTATGTGTTGTCTTAACTGCCCCAACTTTATAGACTGTAATCCCTGCATTTGCGACAATCGAACGACCTGGTTCGATAAATATTTTAGGTGTTTTGATAGAATGGGATGTAGTGTATGCATAAACATGTTCAAGAATTTGAGGCAAAGTGTGTTTAATATCCATTTCGACTTCACCCTTGGTATACGCAACTCCAAATCCACCACCTATATTAATTTCATCCACCTCGATTGAATGATTCTGTTTAAGTGCATGTACATAATCAAGTAATACATCAATTTCTTTGATAAAGGATGAACCATCTAATATTTGTGAACCAATATGACAATGTAATCCTTTAAAATTAATTCCAGTTTGAATATTCGCTAGCTTAATGAGATCAATGGTTGATTCATCAAAGATACTTACCCCAAACTTTGAATCATGTTTACTCGTCGCGATGTATTCATGTGTATGAGCTTCAATCCCTGGATTAACTCGTAATAGTATATTGATTGTTTGATTGTTTTGAATTGAGATCAAATGTTCGAGTTCCGTTAGATTATCAACGACGATACGTCCTACATTTAATCCAATTGCCATTTTTAATTCATCAAGTGTTTTATTATTTCCATGGAACAGTATTTTCTCCATCGGGAAATTCGCTTTATGTGCGGTATACAATTCTCCACCACTCACCACATCTAAAAAAAGACCTTCTTCATTCACTAACTGACACATCGCAAGATTAAGGAATGCTTTAGAGGCATAAATAACTTGACTCGCACAGAGAGGGGATTGAAAAACGTCTTTAAAGGTTCTCATTTTTGAACGAATCAAAGCTTCATCCATAATAAAGAGAGGGGTTTGATAGGTATCCGCTAAATCAGATACCCGATACGAACCAATCATTAATTGTTGGTTCTCAGTTAGAAATGGGTTAAAGGTCATATGTGTTCTCCTATAAAGAAAAAGCCACAAGCAAAAGGCCTGTGACTCAAAGAGTTTCCTTTTGCCCGACTAGTGTTATAAGCGCACTTGTATGTATCAGGGCAAATACCTACAAACAGTGTTATGTCTCTTAAACATAACCCCAGCATTTCTGCTTCGGCGATGGTCCCTCATTGAATCAACTAATGACAATCGCAGCCTCTTAAAACCTAGCTTTATTTAACTTTTCATAAACTCTATCATATGTCATATACACTGTCAAACAATTCGCAAGATTAATTGTCTAATTGATATAAAAACTCAGGATTAATTGATTGATTCTTAACTAAACCTTGGAAATGGAGATGACATCCAGTTGAATATCCAGTTGTCCCAACATGACCAATCACATCCCCTTTATTAACCATATCGCCCTGTGTAATTACAATGTCATCCATATGTTCATAGAATGTTTTAAGTCCCAATCCATGATCAATGACAATGGTATTACCAATCAACGTTAAGAACCCCGCATACTCAACTTTACCTGTATTGGATGCGACAACATCTGTTCCACACGCAACCGCATAATCGATGCCTGAATGACGTGAAGGGGTTTTCGCATTATTCACAAAACGCATTTCTCCAAATGAACTCGAGACACGTGCTCCTTCAACTGGTATCACAAAATTGCCTTCCCAATATTCTTCTGTTTCGAATGTTTCATATAAGGGATAGATTGTTTCTCGATATTGTATAACCGCATCGTTATTTCCAACCGTACTATTTGAAACACTTGCGCTAACTGTAAAATGAATTTGTTTGAACTCAAATGTATTCACATCGAGTTCATAGTCGTATTTCACATCATTGATTGTGATGGATAATGGATAAACTTTCGCTTCTTCACGATATGCCATAGGCAAATAGAAACGTGCAGAGTAATCTTTTTGTAAGATAGCAGAAGGTCTAAAATGATTCTCAATCGAAATCGTACTATCTTTCTTAATATTATCAATATTCACAATTAACAATTCGCCTTGTACAGGATTTGTATTACTAATCGAAATCGTTGGATAACTTTCAACTTCTACACTGAATACAAACTGATAAACTGTTTTATCTTCACTTACCCGTTTAACATTAAACAAATACGTTCCATTCTCATCTAAAATAATTGTTTCAATCCCAACCAATGTCTCTATTGTTTGATCAGGATATGTAATCTCAATTTCATCCGTCGCATTGACTGATAATTTATTAATAATCTGAGTACTGACAATTGTGACAGTATCAAGATTCTGAAATTCTCTTTGAATTGGGACGATTCCACCAAGTAGATAATATTGAACCAATGAAGATTTGTAATTAATCTCTTGATCATTAAATGTGATTGTTTGTATTGGTGCTTCTTCCTTAAGAATGGTTTGGTACTGTGAAAACGCATAACCTCCTAAAGCAATCACCCCAATAAGAACTAATATCACACTGTATTTAATTAATTTCATAAATCTCCTTTATTTGATTCTATTTTACCATGATAAGTGTTTATGAATGAAACTATGCAATATAGATATAAAAAAAGATCTAAGTATTACTTAGACCTTTATGGAACCTGAATGAACTACTTCTTGTTATAAGTAACGCCTTTAGCTTCTAAATCAGCGATTGTTGATTTAAATTGAGGTAAGTAGTCTTTATTCGCTACTAACATTTCATCTAACATCGCTTTAGCTTTGATACCACCAGAGATTAATGGATTAATGGTAAACGCATGTAACGCTGCACCATAATCACCTTTAACCGCTGCTTCAATCACAACTTCTTCCATCGCTTTTTGGATTTGTAGAACACCACGTGCTGCAGGTTTGAATGAACCCCAGTTTAGTGGTTCTGGTCCGTGAGATGTAATAAGTGCTGAAACTTCAACGATACAATCATATGGTAAATCTGTAATTGCGCCATTGTTTTGTGTACTTACGACCATTTGTGTCTTCTTGTTGTTTGCGATAGACGCAATAACTTCACATGCCGCATCAGAATAGTGTGTACCACCACGTTTAGTCAATTGTTCAGGCTTATAGTCAAGTTTTGGATCTTTGTAAAGTTCAAATAACTCAGCTTCAGTCTTCTTAACTGTTTCTGCACGTGTCGTATGATTTTCAAATGCTTCAAGTTCTTCATGCAACATATCTTCTTGGATATAGTAATAACGGTGGTAACCACACGGTAAGATACCCAAGTCTTTAATTTGTTCATAGCTGAATGGAAGGTTGCGAATATTCTTCATGCCTTCGTATTTTGCTTTGTTTTCTGGATTGTATACTTGTTCAATCAAGTAATCCGTAATTTCATTACCAGCTTTATCCCATACTTTATGCCAGTGGAAATGATTTAAACCAGCAAATTTATAGAATAATGTTGTATCAAATTCTGAGAAACCCATAATCGCATTGGATGACGCAATATGACCAATAGGTACATTACATAAACCAATAGTTTTCTTCCATCCACCAACTTTAATCGCAGCTTCCGTTACGATACCACTTGGATTTGTGAAGTTAACTAACCAAGCATTTGGACATAATTCTTTCATGTCTTCGATAATGCCTAAGATAACTGGAATGGTACGGAACGCTTTCATCATACCGCCAGCGCCATTTGTTTCTTGACCGATATAACCGTAACTTAATGGAATTCTTTCATCACGAATACGTGCATCCAACAATCCTACACGGAATTGAGTTGTGACGAAATCCGCATCTTTAAGTGCTTCACGACGATTTAAAGTTAAATTAACTTTCCAATCTAATCCTGCTGCTTTAACCATACGTTGAGCCATAGCCCCAACGATTTCTAATTTTTCTCTACCTTCTTCAACGTCGACTAACCAAATTTCTTTGATGTCTAATTCATGTTTACGTAAAATAAATCCTTCAATGAGTTCTGGGGTATAACTACTACCGCCACCAATCGTAACTATTTTCATGATGTACCTCTACTTTCGTTCTCATTATGCAAGATAAAAAAAGTGCTTTCAAGCACTTTAAACATTTAGGTTTTTTGTTTCAGAATACAGCTTAAATGATTTATTATATTGAAACGTTGTTTCACTCAGGTTTATACATCCAACCTTCATCATTATGATAAATCATCCGTTTACTCATACCACCATCAATAATGATTGTTTCCGCAGTGATAAACTTAGCTTTAGAACTCGATAAGAATAAAACAGCTTCCGCAATATCTTCTACATTTCCAACTGAATTTGTAAGATGTTGGGATTTATCTTCTAAACTTAACTCAGAATCATGTGTATCAATCCAACCTGGCGCAATCGCATTAACACGAATATTAGGTGCTAAACTATTTGCTAAAGCGTGCGTTAAACTATTTAACCCACCTTTAGCACTACTATATGCTTCCGTATTCTTCTGTGATTGAAAAGCACGTGTTGACACAATATTAATCATCGAAGAACCGCTCGGCATATATTTCTTACATATCGAAATTAAATGATAGGGTGCAGTAATACCGATATTCAATATCCGTTCGAATTGATCAAGGTCTATAGGGCTTAAAATTCCATGACTTGATTCAATCGCATTATGGACCAATACATCGATATGATTATATTGAGTTAATACATTTTCAATAAACAATTCACGATCATAACGACTCGCAATATCCCCAACAAAAGTATGAATAGGCAAGTCTCCATCATAACTATCTTTATCAATCGAAAAAACAGTAGCGCCTTCGTTGATAAACGCTTTCGCTATTCCTAATCCAATGCCATGACTTGCCCCTGTAATCACAACTACTTTTTGATTGAATGTCATAACGCCTCACTTTCACTTTTATTAATTATTGTATTACTTCGATTTCAACAGAAATTGCATCTCCGACATCTTTTTTAATCGCTTTAAGTACCGACGCTCTTAGAGGCAACATATGCATTCCTCCTACAGGTAAAAATGTCGCAAGAAACTCATGATGATCGATTATAGCTTTAACTTTAACCGATTTACCTGTTTCTAATCCTTTAACTGATTCATCCCATACTACACACTTCCAATCACTGTTTGAATCTCGTGTAATCGTACTTGTGAATTTCATACTGATTATTCTCCTAAAGTTATTGTATCTATTTAGATTTTATCATTTGAATCATTTCTACCTCAATCATATCACTCCAAAACAAAAAAAGGACTTAGTAAACTAAGTCCTACGCTATTCTAGATAATTTCTTAATATTGGTTAGATTACGTGTATTACGCCATCTTCTCTTAATCGAATTTGAATAAAGCTACCTTCTCCAAATACCTTTTCAAACGCAACTTTTAGTTCTGCTGTTTGACGTTTTGGCACAAACATCAAGGAAGTACCGGCAAATCCTCCACCATGTACACGCCAAGCACCTGTATTGGTTAAATGATTCTCTGCCATCATTAGGGCTAAAGCTAATCCTTGTTTATGATCATGCGGATTTAAGACGTTTTGAAGATAATGATATGAAGAATTACCGGAAGCGAGAATATGATTCAAGAACGCTTTAAGATCTTGTTTATTTAATGCGTCCATCAAATCAAGTACACGATTATTCTCTTTAAAGAAATGATAACCACGTAAGATAACACGTGTATCAAAATGTTCATTCAATTTATCGAGTGATTGATAGAAATCATCAAACTTAACTCGAGATAAATACGCTTCATTAAAGAATTGGGATAAAGCCTTACAATCTCTAAATATCTCAGCGTAATCTTCCGATAAATCCGCATGTGATCCACCACTTTGAACTAAACAGATATCAATATCATCAAACATACCGTGTGAATTTACTTTATTCACAACTGGATGATCTTTGTCATAGAAATCAATCGCACAGAAACCACCATGCGCAATAACCATTTGATCCATTAACCCACATGGTTTATTGAAATAATTATTCTCAGCTTTTTGCGAGATAATCGCATAATCGCTGACAGTCATCTTGTTTGAACCATAATAGTAATCTAATATCTTAGCGATTAATACTTCAACTGAAGCAGAAGAGGATAATCCAGATCCTGAGAAAACATTACTCTCAACATACGCATCAAATCCACCGACCATTCCATGTATTTCATAGAAGTAATTTGCTAAACCACGAATGATACCCATTGTCGTATAGTATTCATCTTCATGAATGGTTAAGTCCGATAATTCAATCGGCGCAATTTCATAATCTTTTGATACAAGACGAATCACATTATCATCGTTTTTACGAACAAATGCGACAGTATCCAAATCAACCGCCATCGCTAAAACTCTGCCTAATTGATGATCGGTATGATTACCGCCTACTTCAATACGACCTGATGCACTAAATACATCAAATTCATTGGATTCAGGAAATGTCTCTTGAAAACGGCTTAAGATATGTAAATAACGAATGCGTTGTTTCTCAAGTTGTTCAAGTCCATATAAATGTTCCAATTTACGTTCAAATGCGTCTGTCCATACCCATTCTTTAAATGCTTGAATATCCATTTTATTCTCCTTTTTTATAGTGATAAACCGTACGTGAGGTAACAGTTTCATTAGCCTTTAAGATAGGCGCATACTTTAAATCAAAATTAATACTATTCGGTACATGTTGCGTCTCAAAACAGATTCCACCATTCATTTTAAGGAAAGGGTAGTTAGATCCATTATTCAATGGTTCTAAGTAATTACCTGAATAGATATGAGCTCCAATGTGTGTTGTATAAATCGAAACACTTACATCCGATACACTGAGTGACGCAATAAATGGATTTGATTGTTCGTGTTTAATAAAGAAATTATCAATCCCTCGATTACGTTCTAATTGAAGATGTGTTTGATTTAAACACTTCGCAATCTCTTTAGGTTCAGTGAAATCATAAGGAGTTTCTAATGTATTTAAACCCTTATTATAGGTAACCCCATTTTCGTTTATACAATACATTTCATGACTATTTAATTTTAAAGTATGATTCCCAATCGATGATTTGTCTTCATTAAGGTTGAAATAGGTATGTTGCGTTGGATCAAATAAGGTATCTTTATCACTTGTTCCAGATGTTTCAATCACAAGCGAGGATTCCTCTAAATGATAGCGAAGTGTAAGTGTACAATTACCAGGATATCCTTCTTCACCATCGATACTGGTATAACTTAATACCAATGTGTCGTTATCAATCGCTGACTTGAATATTCGCTTATCAAATCCCTTAATTCCACCATGGAGATGATTCTCTCCATTGTTAACTGGAGCTTGATACTCTGTATCATTTAAGCTAAATTTACCATACGCAATTCGATTCCCTGTTCGTCCAATAATCGATCCTAAATAGAATGTTTGAAACGAATCATCCGTATATGAATTTAATCCACAAACCGTTTCACGATTAAGTGATTTAACAACGATTGATTTAATCATTGCGCCATATTCCGATATGACAACCCTTAATTCATCGTTCTCTAAAGTAAAAAGTCTAATATCATTATTATCATTATAAGTAGAAGTGCTTATCATAGTGTTCTCCGCTTAAAGTATATCACTATCTTTTTAAACAAAATTTGTAAAAAAACGTAAAAAAGATAGAATTATTAACAATCCCCACTGTTTTCTATTCTATTTAATTCACATAGATTATAATAATAAAGTAAGCGCTTAGAAGTGTTGAATGAAATGGAAGAAAAAATGAAAAAAGATTATACAATTGTACTCGTTGATGACGAAGAAGAAGTCAGAAAACGTATTATATCTAAAATACCTAGTGATATGGGATTCGAGATTATTGGACAGGCCTCCAATGGTTATGATGCGATTGATTTGATCGAACGATTAAAACCCGATGTCGTAATAACGGATATTCGTATGCCATTCGTCGATGGTATTCAATTAGCCAATATTATTCGTACGGAACATCCAAAAACAAAGATTGCGTTTATCTCTGGATACGATGAATTTGCGTATGCGAAAGAGGCAATTGAATTAAATGTTGTAAGTTATTTATCAAAACCGATTGCGGAAGAAGAAATAATTCATTTCTTATCTAAATTGAAGAATCGATTGGATGAAGAATACCAAGCGGTTTTTAATCAAGGACGATTGGATGATATCTATAAAGAAAATCTCCCTGCATTAATCGAAAATCAATTTAATACATTACTACACTTTTCTAATATAAATGATTCTGATTTACAACGATTTAAGATATTTGATATCGATTTAACCAAAGGATTCTTTACAGTTGGTCTAATCGAAATTGATGCGGACTCTGATTTTTTGGAAATCGAATATTTACGTATTTTCTTACTTAATCTATTAAAAAAGAAATTCTCGGAATATAAGATCTACTATATTAATAGTGGCTTCGGATTAATCTTTGTGATTCATCAAAGTATAGAAGATGTGAAGGCAATCGAAAATCGTTTATACGATGTTATTTTAACCAAAAAACAATTCTCAAATATACGTGTATTAATCGGAGTATCAGAAACATTTGATGATTTTAAACAATTCTCCAATAGTGTTTTACAAGCGAAAAAGGCATTATCGTATAGTAATTACCTCAATATTGGGACAATTATCTATTATAAGGATATAGCGACACGTAAACGCATGGATTTAAAACTTTCAAAAGAAGAAATCGATGATATAAGTTACACGATAAAATTTGGATCTAAACAAGAAGTAGATACCTTATTTGTGAATCTCATAAAGAACAATGATATATCCGAAGATTATCTCTTAAACAAACAATACTATTTAGTTAACTTAGCGCATATCTTTATTGAATTCGCAAATAGTTTACATGTAGAGTTAAGCGATTTAATTGAAACCGATTTATTTGAAAAACTATCCAGTTTTAGACAATTATCTTCAATGTTTGAATTCTTAAAGAAACTTGTATTTGATATCCGTGAACTTAATATTCATAAATCACAAACATCCGCAAATCAAGTACTCGAAGAAGCTGTACTATTCTTACAAAATAATTATGCGGATCCATTGATTAGTATGGATTCAGTTTGTGATGAGTTAGGAATTAGTATTTCCTATTTAAGTACACTCTTTAAGAAAATGTTAGATACAAGTTTTAATAAATACTTGGTTAAACTCCGTATGGAAAAAGCGAAAGAATTACTCAAATTCAGTACCGCAAAAATTTATGAGATTGCGACACTAGTTGGATACAACGATGTGTACTATTTCAGTTATAGTTTTAAGAAATATACAAGTTACTCACCAAAGGAGTACCGTAATGATCAAAAGACTGAATGATTTGTCCATTGGACAAATGATTTTCGTTATCTCAATCGCAATCGTTGGGATTATTTTGATGTTGGCAACCGTTACGACGAATCAATTAATCTTTACGCGTACCGATAAATTAATTGAAACGACCTCTAAAGAAATCAATAAACAAGTCATTATGAATTATGAGAATTACTTGAGTAACGTAATCGACATTTCGAATTCACTCCAAGGTTATATTGTCGACTATACAAAAGATAATAAAGTCGATGATTTAAATCGTTTATTTCTCGCGACAACCAATATTGAAAAGAATATTCGTAGTGTTGCGTTATTAGATCAAGAAGGAATCGTTGTGGCAAGTAGTATAAATGATCCAATCAATTCTCGTATATCAGATATTGATTGGTTTAAACAAGCCATCGAAATGGTAGACATACATCACTTCAGTGGATTACATACAGAAAATATTATGTTAAATGGGGCGGATGAAGTTGTGACCATCTCAAAATATGTACAGTATATCAAGAACAATCAATCCATGAATGGGGTATTAATGATTGATATTAATACAAGTAACTTTAAAACATTGGCAGCTCAAACCAATCTGGGTGATGCAGGACATATTATTATTACTGATCAAAACAATGGATTAATCTACTCATCCGATAATGAATGTACCAGTCGTATTTGTGATAGTGCCGTAATAGCACAAGATATTGTATTAGGTGGAAAACTCGTTAATCTAAATGATTTAAATATGTATGTGAACGTTAATACGATTAAAGACACACGATGGAAGATTGCGACATTTATAAACGTAGATGATATTGTCACAATGAAGACAGAAATCTTAATTCAAATGATTTTTATCTTCTTAGGAACACTAATTGCGGTTGCGATCACCTCTTATATCTTTTCACGCCGTATCACGAATCCAATGAATAAACTTAAGAAACATATTACCTTAATTGAACAAGGGGATTTTGATACACGTGTATTTGTGGAAGGGCAAAAAGAAGTGCTTCTATTAGCGGATGCCTTTAATAATATGAGTGATAAGGTTAAAGAACTAATGGAGAAGGTCTTGAATGAACAGAATGAAAAGCGTAAAACCCATTTCATTGCCTTACAGAACCAAATAAACCCGCATTTCTTATACAATACCTTAGATTCAATCGTAGCCTTAAGTGAAAATAATCGTAATAAGGATGTAGAATTAGCGATCATTGCGTTATCAAAATTCTTTAGAATGAGTATCTCCAGTGAAATGAATCTTGTCGAACTAAAAGATGAAATTGAACATATACGTAACTACTTAGTTATCCAACAAATTCGTTATCGTAATGCGTTTAAATTCGATTTTGATATCGATGAAGAAATTCTCCATCATAAAGTGATTAAACTATCTCTCCAACCATTGGTTGAAAATGCGATTCTACATGGTATCCAACCGGATGAATCATTTACGACAATCTTAATTAAAGCGTACTTCAAAGATGGATTTACGTACATCGAAGTATTCAATGAAGGATATGGAATTAGTCAGGAACGTATTAACGAAATTCATGCGATGATGCAAAGTGATAAACAATCATCAAGTCTAGGCTTAAAGAACGTGTACCAACGCTTAAAACTATACTACGGAGATGAAGCAGACTTACGCATTGAAAGTGAATTGGATGAATATACAAAAGTTATTATGAAAATGCCACTAAGTACGGAGGGTGAACTATGAAACGACTATGTGTAATATTAATTGTTCTCTTACTCAGTGCATGTGAAGCACAAATTGTGACTGTTCCTGTATTTATCTATGACAATAGTGATGCGTATATGGCAGAGTTTGAAATGAATATTCGACAAGCCGCACTATCAAAAGATTATATTATTCGTTCATTTAATTCACAGAACTCGCAAATTATTCAAAATGATCAAATTGAACAATATATGAGTGAAGATTATCCTGTGCTAATGATTAATCCAGTTGATCGCTTAAGTGTTTATGCCATCATCGAAAAGGCAAAACAAAACGATTCTACAATTATCTTCTTTAATCGCGAACCGTTACCAGAAGATATTGCGTTATACGATAAAGTGTATTACGTTGGGGCAGATGCGGTTCAATCTGCACAATTACAAGCTTCACTTATTATGGATTTGTTTGGGAATGATCCTAAAAACTTAAATCAATACGATAAGAATAAAGATGGTATTATCCAAACTGTTATCTTAAAAGGTGAACAAGGACATCAAGATGCGGAAGCTCGTACAAAGCATGTTATAGAGAGTTTAGTAGATGAAAAGTACCAAATTGAAGTACTTGATGTATTCAATGCGAATTGGGATAAAGAGATTGCCCAAACTGAAATGGAAGAAATTATTACTTTATACGGTGAAAATATCGAAATTCTCATATCTAATAATGATGCGATGGCACTTGGTGCAATTGAAACCTTAAAAACGTATAAATACTTTGATGATTTGAATCAAGATGGTGTCATTGATCGTACCTTAGAACCATGGTTGCCCGTAGTGGGTATTGATGGACTAGAAGTCTCAATCGATAGTATTAAACAGGGTTATCTCTATGGAACAATAAAAAATGACTCTGAAAGTATGGCTGATTGTTTAGTCCAATTAACTGAATGGCTGCTTCAAGATAAACCATTAATAGACTTCCCATATAAGATAACAAATGGAAAATATTTGTGGATAAACTATCAAAAATTAAGTTTAGAGGAATGAGAATCATTCCCATAGTGTAAAAATTTATAAAAAACTTACCGATTATTCAATGTATTGTAAGAGCTTACATGCCTATAATGTGAATTGTGGAAAACACATAGGAGGCATATAATGAAGAAATTATTAGTATTGTTTGCTCTTATCGCGTTGGTCCTTGGAAGTTTCACAGGCTGTACTGCAGAACCTGAAGAAACTGGACCAAAGACTGTCAAAGTCGGTATCGCAATTTACAAATTTGACGATACTTTCATGACTAACTATCGTACAGAAATGGAAGCATACTTAACTGGTATGAATTCCGATGAAGTTACTTACGAAGTTACAATTACTGATGGTAAGAACGACCAAGCGACTCAAACTGAACAAATCGACAGTTTTATCGCTCAAGCATATGATGTATTAGTTATCAACTTAGTAGACTTAACTGCTGCAAGTACAATTATCGACAAAGTTAAAGCTGCTGATATTCCTACAGTATTTATCAACCGTCAACCATCTGCTGATGATATGGCATTATGGGATAAGATCACTTACGTTGGTGCTAAAGCTGAAGATTCAGGTACCTACCAAGGTGAAATCGCTGTTGACTTATGGAATGCTGATCCTACACTAGACAAAAATGGTGATGGCATTATGCAATACGTAATGTTGATGGGACAAGAAATCCACCAAGATGCTGCTTTACGTACAGAATTCTCAATCAAAAAAGTTACTGAATCCGGAATCGCTGTCGAAAAACTATTCGAAGAACGCGGAAACTGGGATCGTGTATTAGGTCAAGAAAAAACTGCTGCTGCTATTGCACAATTTGGAGACAAAATTGAAGTTGTATTCGGTAATAACGATGACATGGCTTTAGGTGCTATCGAAGCTCTAAAAGCTGCTAACATGGTTGTTCCTGTAATCGGTGTTGATGCTACAGCTCCTGCATTAGATGCTCTTGCTGCTGGTGACTTAGCTGGTACAGTATTAAATGATTCCGTAGGACAAGCTCACACTTCAGTTGACAAAGCTCTTGCTTTATTAGCTGGTGAAACTCTTGAAAAAGAATACTGGGTTCCTTACGTAAAAGTTACTCCTGAAAACTATAAAGACTTCCAATAATATTTAAAAATCAGATCGTATTAGGAAATCAAGTGATTAAACACTTGATTTCCTATTCTAATTAGAAAGAGGTTACTATGCAGCATCTTGATATTATATTAGCCATGAATCATATCAGTAAAAGTTTCCCTGGGGTTAAAGCTCTTGATGACGTTTCGTTCCATGTAAGACGAGGAACCGTTCATGCTCTTATGGGTGAGAATGGGGCTGGTAAGTCAACACTGATGAAATGTCTTTTTGGTATCTATTCCTTAGACGAAGGTGAGATATTATTCGATGGTAAGCCTGTTCATTTTCATAATCCAAAAGATGCATTGAATGCTGGAATCTCCATGATTCACCAAGAATTACAACCAATTCCTTATCGTAGTATCGCGGAAAATCTATGGGTAGGTCGTTATCCAAGCAAAAAAATCTTGGGATTATTCTCAATTGTAGATCATAAACTCATGCGGACGAAATCGCTTGAATTGCTTAAGAAAGTTCATCTTAAAGTAAATCCAAATACAGCTTTAAAAGAATTATCTGTTTCGCAAATACAGTCCATTGAAATTGCTAAGGCAATATCGTATGAATCAAAAGTAATTATTATGGATGAGCCTACGTCATCTCTTACTTTACAAGAAGTTGATCAACTGTTTGAAATAATCAATAATTTACGTAATTTAGGTGTATCTATTATTTATATCTCACACAAAATGGAAGAAATATTACGTATTTCTGATGAAGTAACCATTATGCGTGATGGTAAGTATATCGGAACTTGGGAATCAAAAGAGTTAACCATGGAAAAGATTATTAAAAACATGGTAGGACGCGAATTGACGAACTTGTATCCACCAAAAACTAATACTCCAGGTGAAACATCCCTACAAATCAAAGACTATACTTCGACAAATCCTCGTTCTTTCAAAAATATCAGTTTCTCTGCTCGTAAGGGTGAAATACTAGGTATTGGTGGATTAGTTGGTGCGCAACGTACTGAACTTGTGGAAGGTATATTCGGTTTAAGAGGTGTTGAAAAAGGTGAAATTTCCTTACATGGAAAGAAACTGCATATCAAAAATCCACGTGATGCGATTGCGAAGGGTATTGCCCTTGTAACAGAAGATCGTCGTGGTAATGGTATATTCGGTGTATTGTCTGTTAGAGATAATGTTGCAGTTGCTAGTTTGAGTGATTTCGTAGATTTCCATTTCAAACTTAATAATAAGAAATTGAATAAATTAGCTGAAGAGAATATCAAGAAATTAAGAATAAAAACGCCGAGTACTAAGACAAGAATTTCTTCTTTATCGGGTGGTAACCAACAAAAGGTCATTATTTCTCGTTGGTTAGCTGTTGAACCGGATGTATTTATCTTAGATGAACCAACGCGTGGTATTGACGTTGGGGCTAAATATGAGATTTACAGTATTATGATTGATTTAGCTCGACAAGGAAAAACTATTATTATGATAAGTTCAGAAATGCCAGAATTGTTGGGTGTTAGTGATCGCATCATGGTTATGTGTGAAGGTCGTTTAAGTGGTATTTTAGATAAAGAAGAAGCCAACCAAGAGAAAATCATGGAATTGGCTACTAAGTACATGTAAGGAGTATTAAAATGAACAAAGTATTAAATCTATTCTCGAAAAGCAATATAAAGACTACATTAATTGATAATGCGATGTATGTCATACTATTGGCTATATTAATTGTTGTATCAATCTTAAGACCAATCTTCTTATCCCCTAATAATCTTACGAATATCTTGATGAACTCATCCATTCGTATCATTATTGCGTTAGGGGTGAGTGGCGCATTGATTACTCGTGGTACTGACTTATCCGCTGGGCGTATTGTTGGGGTTGGGGCTGTTATTGGTGGTACTTTACTTCAAAGACCTGACTATGCGGCGAAGTTCTTCCCTGAGCTTGGTGAAATGCCTGTTGTTGGTATTCTATTATTAGCGGTTACTGTTACTGCTTTATTGGGTTTAATCAATGGTTTAGTAATTTCGTTCTTACATGTTCCACCGTTTATTGCGACATTGGGGATGCAAAGTATTGTTTATGGTTTATCTCTTATCTATACGAAATCACAACCTATTGGTGGTTTAAAAACAGATTATACGTATTTAGCATCTGGTCGTATTGGACCTGTTCCTATCTTGATTCTTATCGCTCTTATTATGATTGCGATTATGTGGTTCTTACTTAATCAAACTAAATTTGGTAAATATATTTACGCAATTGGTGGTAATGAAGCTGCGGCTGAAGTTGCTGGGGTTAACGTTGTTTGGACTAAGATTCGTGTATACGTATTAGCTGGTTTATTCTACGGTCTAGCTGGCTTCTTACTTGCTGCTAAATCGGGTGGTGCTACAGCGAACTATGGTATTGGTTATGAACTTGAGGCAATTGCGGCTTGTACAATCGGTGGTGTAAGTACCGCAGGTGGTGTTGGTACAGTTCAAGGTATTGTGTCTGGGGTTCTAATCTTCGAAATGTTAAAGACAAGCTTACAATTCTTAGGAGTTACTCCCGATCTACAATACGTTGCGATTGGTACAGTCATCGTAATGGCTGTTGCGATTGATATTCGTAAATATCTTACAAAGAAATAAAAAACGAGTGTACATTAGTACACTTTTTTTAGGAGAAATATGGAAACGATTCAATTAAATAAAGAGGTTAGTTTATCACGTATTGTCCAAGGTTTTTGGCGTTTGCATAATTGGGATATGGATGCTCAAGCATTACTTGATTTTATGAAACAATGTGTTGAACTAGGGGTTACAAGCTTTGATACAGCTGAGATTTATGGTAACTATACTAGTGAGAAATTATTGGGTGATGCGTTAGCGTTAGATCCATTATTTAGAACTAAGATTCAAATTATTACAAAGACTGGGATTAACAAACTCAATCCAAATAAACCTTATCGTATTAAGCATTATGAGACGACATATGAGAAGATTAAGCAATCTTGTTATTCTAGTCTAAAGAAACTAAATACCACGTATATCGATGTTTATTTGATTCACAGAGAAGATCCATTGTTTGATCAATTAGGTGCAGTCCGTGCGTTTAATGAATTAATGGAAGAAGGTTGTATTAAGTCATATGGCGTATGTAATTACGATCCATTTAAGTTAGATGCATTTCATACATTGAGTAACTTTAAATGTGTAACCAATCAGATTGAAATATCGCCATTACAGTTCGAACATTTTAATTCAGGAATGATGGATTTATTACAAAAGTATCAAATTCATCCAATGATTTGGTCACCTCTAAATGGCGGTAATATCTTTACATCAAATGATGAAAATGTTGTTAATTTACGAAATATTCTAGAACGTATCGCAACTAAACATAATACGACTACAGATACAATTGTTTATGCATGGCACTTAAAACATCCTGTAAAAGCGATGGTAATAAGTGGTACTCAGAAAATTTCACGTTTACAAAATGCGATAAATGCGTTACAAATAAACCTAGAGCACGAAGAATGGTACGAAATATATTGTGCCTCAGGTCAACAAATTCTTCGTTAGATGAGGGAAAATGATTAAATTAATCGCAATTGATGTGGATGGAACACTCTTAAATAGTAAACATGAATTATCTAGTGAAAATAAAAAATGGATCAAAATAGCGACTCAAAAGGGAGCTATTTTAACGCTTGCGTCCGGTCGTCCTTTGAATGGATTATTTGATGTATTTAAACAATTAGAAATAGAACCAGAGAACCATTACCTAATGGGTTTTAATGGGGCAGTTGTTGCACAAGCAATCGATCATTCAATCTTCTTTGAACGTACGATTGAATTGAATGTTGCGAAATCGATCTTAAAACACTTAGAACAATTTCCTGTTACCCCAATCTTAAGTCGTAAACATGAATTAATCGTATCGAATCCAAATGGGTATAATGTGTTAGGTGAAGCGAAGATGAATTCAATGGAATTAAAGGTAGTAGAGAATTTAGCAGATTATATTGATTATCAACCCAATAAAATATTGGTAAGTGCTGATCCATCTGTTATTGATCAATACCGTGATGCGATACAAGCACCGTTTTTAGGCATTGTTGATTTCGTTAAATCTGCACCGTTTTATTTAGAGATTATCGTTAAAGATACGAATAAAGGCTCTAGTTTAGAATATTTATCAAACAAGCTAAATATCAATCAAGAACATGTAATGGCACTCGGTGATAACTATAATGATTTAAGTATGATTGAATATGCAGGACTTGGTGTCGCAATGGGTCAAGCGGATGCGTTTATTAAGAGTAGAGCTCAATTTATTAGTTTAACCAATGATGAAAATGGTGTAGCTCATGCCATTAAACAAATTTTTGAATAATTATTAAATTTAATGGTTTTGTAACACTTTTGACATATTTAAAGACTATACTTCAATCAAGATTTACTTAGAAAGAAGGATTCAATATGATGCGAGGTTATTTTGATGGATTTGAACGCTTTTCACGCGTAGGATATGGTATGTTTGGTGGTCAATTCATGTGGGTAGGAATGTTACTTCATTTACTATTGGTTATTGGAGTCATCCTATTTATTATTTGGATAGTACGTAAACTAACACATCCAAAACATGTGAATGTTGAATCATCTGCAGCAATTGAAATTATAAAAGAACGATATGCTAAAGGTGAAATCTCAAAAGAAGAATTTGAAACTTTACGCAAAGATCTTCGATAAACACTTCAAACTGGAGTGTTTTTTTATTATTCGACTCAGATGTATCAAAATAATATTTATCTAGGAATGGTGATACAATATGAATAGATGTGAGGAATAACATGAAAAAGAAAATAGTTATAAGTATATTTCTCAGTTTACTACTACTCATTACATTAACTGGATGTGTTCCAGGTGATGGGACTGCTTCGCTTAGTAATCCTGCAGGTTTCTTTTGGGGCGTATGGCATGGATGGCTAGCACCATTAACACTCATTCTAAATTTCTTTGATAAGAATATTCGACTTTATGAAGTGTATAATTCAGGCTGGTGGTATGATTTTGGTTTCTATATGGCTATTATTAGTGGCTTCGGTGGATTATCCTTGTTTAGAAATAAACGCAAAGATAATCGATAATTGAATATTTTGTGAAATTATTAATTAATAGACTTAATTATGTAGTTTTACTTAATCAATAACGATATAATTTAACTATCGACTATGAAAGGTGGTTCAGATGGAAAGTTGGGTTTGGCTGATTGTCGCATTGGCTACTTTTGCTTTAGAAGCAGCGACGCCAGCTAGTTTAATCTCTATTTGGTTTTCAATTGGTGCTTTATTTGCCTATGTCGCCGCATTATTAAATCTAGGAATTTTAGTAGAAATTAGTGTATTTATTATCATGTCATTAGTTTCATTTGTTTTGGTCAGACCATTTGTGTTGAAGTATTTAACACATAAACCAGTTCGTACGAACGCTGATCGTTTTATTGGAGTACAAACAAAACTTATTGAAGAGGTATTATCCGACAAATGGGGTGCTGTTCAATTAGAGGGCATTCGTTGGTCCGTCAGAGAAGTTAAGCATGGGAATCTACCTGTAGATACCCTTGTCGAAGTTGTTGCGTTAGAAGGCGCTAAACTTGTTGTTAAACAAGTTTTATAGAAAGGATCTTTATGGACATTATTTTTCCACTACTCACTAGCTTTTTTGCCATATTGCTTGTTATTATCCTGATTACATATACAGTAAGAATCATTCCTCAATCAAATGCATATGTTGTTGAGAGATTAGGCGCATACCACAGAACACTTGAAAGAGGGTTACACTTTGTAATTCCTATTATTGATCGTGTTGCAGGCCATGTTACTCTAAAAGAACAGGTATTTGATTTTGCTCCACAACCAGTTATCACAAAAGACAATGTCACCATGATGATTGATACGGTTGTATATTTCCAAATCTTAGATCCAAAACTTTATGTATATGGTGTTGTAAAACCAATTCAAGCGATTGAAAACTTAAGTGCTACGACATTACGTAATATTATTGGGGATTTAGAACTAGATGAAACATTAACATCACGTGAAATTATTAATACTAAGATGCGTGTAATTTTAGATGAAGCAACTGATCCTTGGGGTATTAAAGTAGGTCGTGTCGAAGTTAAGAATATTTTACCTCCTAAAGATATTCAAGAAGCGATGGAAAAACAAATGCGTGCTGAACGTGAACGTCGTTCTGTTATCTTAACTGCAGAAGGTGAAAAACGTGCAGCTATTCTTAAAGCTGAAGGGGAAAATGAATCTGTAATCTTACGTGCAAAAGCGAAGAAAGAATCATTAATCACTGAAGCTGAAGGTCAAGCACAAGCTCTTGAACGTGTATATGAAGCGCAAGCATTTGGGGTTGAAATTATTAATAAAGCAAATCCTAAACAAGGTTATTTAACTCTTAAGAGTTTAGAATCATTAGAAAAAGTAGCGAATGGAAATGCGACGAAGATTATTATTCCATCCGAAATTCAGAATTTAGCAGGTCTATTAGCATCCGTTAAAGGTGTAATGGAAGAAGAAAAGAAGTAAGCGATTGAATAAATCGCTTTTTTTTGATAGGGTGTATCTATGTCAAATATACAAATTATAAAAGCACGAACAGAAGATGCACAAGCAATCCTAGATTATCTCGATCAAATTGGTAAAGAGAGTGATAATTTAACCTTTGGAGAAGAAGGTTTAGGTTATACCTTAGAAGACGAAATTAAAGTAATTGAAGGATATGCAGAGAATTTGAATAGTACAATGTTTATCGCACTGGATAATAAAAAAGTTGTAAGTGTAGGTAATTTAAGCGCATCAAAGCGTGAACGTACCAAACATATTTCGATTCTGGGGATATCAGTGTTGAAGGAATACTGGGGACAGGGAATCGGTAAACGTATGATGAATGCGTTAATCGAGTTTGCGAAACAAGCACCGGATACCCGTTTTATTCATTTAGATGTTAGAAGTGATAATGCGAAGGCAATACACTTATATGAATCCGTTGGATTTAAAAAGAATTCAGTTGTTCCAAATATGATGTTTATTAGAGGCGAATACTTTGATATTGATTTAATGATTCGTGAAGTTAAATAACGAAACGATGTTTCAAATATTTGTTCTAGAAAATAGTAATTTTGGAACAATTATCCTATTTACATAAAGTGCTTGAAGGCACTTTTTTTATCTTGCATAATAGGTGGGAAAGCAGAGGTACATCATGAAAATTGTAACGATTGGTGGCGGTAGTAGTTATACGCCAGAACTTATTGAAGGATTTATTCTTAGAAAAGATTTATTACCAATTTCTGAAATTTGGTTGGTTGATGTTGAAGAAGGTAAAGAAAAATTAGAAATCGTTGGAGCTATGGCTCAACGTATGGTTAAAGCTGCAGGATTAGATTGGAAGGTTAACTTAACTCTAAACCGTCGTGAAGCACTAAAAGATGCGGATTTCGTAACTACACAATTCCGTGTAGGTCTATTAGATGCACGTATTCGTGATGAAAGAATTCCATTAAGCTTTGGATACATCGGACAAGAAACAAACGGCGCTGGTGGTATGATGAAAGCGTTCCGTACAATTCCTGTTATCCTAGGCATTATCGAAGATATGAAAGAATTATGTCCAAACGCATGGTTAGCGAACTTTACAAATCCGAGTGGTATTGTGACTGAAGCAGCGATTAAAGTTGGTGGATGGAAACGTACCATTGGTTTATGTAATGTGCCTATCTTGATGGAAAAAATGTGTGATGGAGCGATGAAAGCAAATGGTTATGAAGGTGAACTTTATACTAAGTTTGCTGGACTAAACCACTTCCATTGGCACCGTGTTTGGGATAAAGCTGGTAATGAAGTTACACATACAATTCTAGATGCACTATATCATCCAGAAGCTAAAACACTTGAAGGATTAGGTGTACGTAATATTAAGAAC
>DASSDQ010000020.1:0-17218 GCA_035697025.1 Erysipelotrichaceae bacterium
CTACTGCTTTATTTTTCTTACGCATATTGGTCTAACCCACTTTGTTTAAGACTTAAATGTTCAAACACATCCATTAATGAACGTTTTTGTATTAATGGATAGATCTGTACATTATCTAAGCTATACTTGCTATCTAATATATGTTTAGAGAATTTAGAAACGATAGGTTTGAAAAGATCTAGCTTGGATTCAAGACAATAAACATGTATTTTAATGTGATTATTTCTATTCCAGAGTTCTATTTCAAATGATCCCATATTTTCTATTTCGATTGCACATAATACATGAATAGATTGGTCAATCTTCTGACTCGAATCTTCGATATCTACCCACACTTCTGAATATGCTTGAAGTTTATTTCCTTGCATTGGAAGGATGAAGTGTAATAATGGAACGAAATTCGATGGAGATGATAAAAGTGATATAACAATTTTCTCTAACTTTTTATATGGTATATCAAGTTGGCTTGATTGTTTAATTTGTTTGTCTAGTAATTCAGTAATTTTATCAAGCATATTAGATGTATTTATACTCTTATACGGCAGTTTAATATATTCTTTCACTAACAGTTCAAATTTAGAAAAATCATCCGCTAATAAGCCTTTAAACGATTCTAATACATCATTAATATCTGTATCCATTAAATATCTCGAAAGATTGTATTGCATAATTCCAATATTCTTTTGTGTCTGTGGATTAAAAAGAATACTCTTCTCCAAAAGTTGAATGATATCTTTTAATTGTTTAGATAATTGATCACTATTATTATGTAGAGATTCTATAAATTGTTTAATACTTTCATTTTGTTTTGGGTTGATAAACTCTTTTTCTAAATACTCTGCTTGATTTAATAAACTTTCATGATATTGTGGTTTTGATTTTATCTGATTCATAGATTTTAATAATTGAATTAAACTATTTTCACTCATTGGATATTGTACTAATAGGTTTCTAATCCAATCAAACAATTCACCTTTGAATACACTCGTTTGTTTAGATTGATTTAATAATTCAGTTAAAAGAGAATCTGATTTAAGAAATATTGATTGAAACAATAGTTCTAACTCACTATTCAAACTTAAATTATCTAAAGGAATTAATTGGTTAACTTCTTGTAAGAGATATAAACTATGTAGAAATTGAGTCGTAGATTCAGGATTACGTAAAATATCGAGGAGTAATTTAGGTCCATCACTGTTTAATAGTGTTTGGTTTTGACTCGATGTTTGTTTAGATGTATTTAAATTATTTACTTTTGTGACATCTTTAATCTGAAAAGGAACCTGTGGATCAGATTGATTTCTTGATACTGCAGGTTGTTTTATCATTGTTGGACTAATTTTTAATGAATCTGCCATAATTTCCCTTTTCGAATAACTTCTACTAGTATATCGTTTATTCTCAATAAAACTTAAGAAAAGAACCACTTTTCAGTGGTTCTAATCAATTAACGTAGAAGTTGTAAAACGTTTTGTGGTTGTTGGTTAGCTTGAGCGATCATAGCTTGAGCAGCTTGTGCAAGGATGTTATTCTTAGTCATTTCCATCATTTCACTAGCCATATCAACATCACGGATACGGGATTCTGCAGCAACTAGGTTTTCAGTAGTAGTACCTAAGTTGTTGATTGTGTGTTCTAAACGGTTTTGGTGAGCACCAAATGTAGAACGAGCAGTGTTAACACTTCCAATTGCAGTTTCAATGTTTGCAGTTGTTGAAGTATTGGATAATGCTAATGCTGCAACAGTTGTACCAACTGCGAACGTATCAGTATCTTTATCAGAGATAACAACATTAATAGCCCCTGTAAATACTGTAGTACCATTGAATTTAGTATCGGTGATAATCTTGTCAGCTGCTGTACCTAATTGAGTCATTTCTAATTCAAGATTTGTAACATCAGTTGCACTGTAAGTACCACTTGCTTTTTGAACTGATAGTTCTTTTAAGCGAGTTAGCATGGAGCTTACTTCATTTAATGCTCCTTCTGCTGTTTGGATGAATGAAATACCATCTTGAGCATTACGTGAAGCTTGAGTTAAGCCACGAATTTGACCACGCATTTTTTCTGAGATGGATAGACCAGCCGCGTCATCACCTGCACGGTTGATTCTGTAACCTGAAGATAATTTCTCCATGTTTTTTGAAACTGCTGATTGATTAACTCCAGAGTTTCTGTGCGCATTAAGCGCCATAATATTGTGTTGTATTCTCATTGTATTCCTCCTTGAATGTTCTGCGAAATCCTTTTCGCTTGAGAATGGAGTTATTTCTAACTCTCACAATATACATCTGTACAAGGGAATAAAAACTTAAGTAAAAATATTAATTATTTTAAAAAACTCCTATAAAGGAGTTAATCGTTTGGTAATAGGCTTGATGTACTGACAATTTCAGTAATTCTAATCGCAAAATTTTCATCAATCACAACAACATCACCACGCGCAATCAATTGACCATTAACGACTATATCTACTGGCGCACCAAGTTGTTTCTCGAGTTCAAGGACATACCCAGACGCAAAACTCATAATGTCTTTAATCTTACGTTTCGTCTTGCCAATTTCGATTGATACATTAAGTGGAACATTCATGATCAAATCTAAGTTCTTGGATGGATTCGCACTAACATTTTCATTTGTGTTTGTGTATTTTGGGACACGAACTTCTTTAACTTGAATTTCATCTTGTTTATTCGCTTTAGTTTCGAAACTCGATTTCTTATCATTTAAATTTTCTACAAGGCCAGTAAAACTCGCGAAGTCGAAATACAACTGCATTGGGATATAGAGATCATTTTGTTTTAGGTTGAACCGTACCGCAAGTACTTTAGCATTAAATGGTGATATACCTTGGGTTTTATGGTCTACTTGAATGACTTTTGAACGATCATTCTTGATTGTTTTACCTAAGAACTGACTGATGTGTTGTGTAAAACCTTGATAAAATAAGGTAGTTATTTCGCTAAATGCACTTAAACCAAATTCATCTAATACAATTTCCTCATCATCATGATTCATTAATTGTTTGATAAGATATTTTGTATTATCTAAATCAACTAACATTAAACTTGTTTCAGAATAATCTGAGCTGAATGTAGTTTGAATCATAATAGAATCCTTTTGAATTTGTAGAGCTAATTCTGCAGGAAATTTACTATCGATTTGTACATCTGTACATTCAAAGGATGAATCGAAAAGACTATGAATATTACGAATACCTTCTATTAATGCGTGTTGGACACTGTCTTTAATATTATTGATTTTCTCTTGTTCTGAATTCATTGACATATTATTTCTCCTTCTCAATTAATCGTTCAATTTTAACTGCTTTACGTTGTTTAGTCTCACCTAATTTAGCCTCAAACCATGGATTATCATCCACATTCAATGTGACATTTGAATCAAATCGTTTTGATAGTGGAATAATATCGTTTACTTCAAGTTGTAAGATATCGTGTAAATCGATTTCTATTTCATCGAGCACAACTTTCAACTCAACTTCTGCCCCTTTTAATGAGTTTAGGATCGCATTCTTTTGGATTTCTTCTTTACTCTCATCATGTCGTTTTGTATTACGTATAAATTTCGGGGTGAACTTTTCCATCAGTGTTTCGAATAATACGGAAGGTAATAATAGTTTTAAACTACTGTTTAAATCACCCAGTATTACTTTACATTCCACAACCAACACAATTTCTTCTGGCATCATTAATTGAATGACACGTGGATTTGTCTCTAAGCTTTTCATGCGTGCTTCTATCTCAAGTTGTTTCATCCAACTCATCTCAATTTGACGAGTTAGTTTCCCAAATATGTTTTCTAATAAAGCACATTCGATTTCAGTAAAATCACGTTCAACTTTAACTTCTTCTCCACTCCCACCAAGTAGTTTATCAATTAGAAAGTATCCAATATCTGGATTTATCGTCACTAACATACTTATCTCATCAAGGGTTTCATCTAATGGTGTAATATCAAAATTCGCACAAACCGCTAGTTCTTGTGCTGTATTGATGTATTCATAGTAACGTTGTTTCTCTATATGAGTAATTTGAACTTCGCAATACAGACGCGTCAAAGCACTTAGATAAGATGATAAATTACGAACAAATGTCTCATGTAAATCTTCGATTGTACGCAATTGTTCCTTACCGAATTTCTTTGGCGATCTAAAATCATATTTGCGTATATTTTCACCAGTTTCATGATAGGTATGATTCATGACTATTCTCCTTTCTAACGTAGATTATTAATAATTTCTTCGATTTGATCTGCAGTTTGAATAACTCTAGAGTTGAGTTGAAATGCTTTTTGACCTTCAATCAACGCTACCATTTGTGGACCCATTTCGACATTGGATTGTTCCAAGCAGGATTGAACAAGTAGATATGATTTTTCTGGCGCAACAGTTGCTTTACCTGAAGTATCACTTATTAGATAACTTGTATTATTTGATTTAATTAATCCGTCTGGATTATTAAATGTAAATACACCTATTTTGGTTTTAGCAGACTCAATGTCCCATACATTATCTTTTTTAGCGATCTCAATTGGTTTATTATTCGAATCTAGTACATATGATCCATCATTTCTAACGAGAAACGCTTTTTCACCTTGAATCGATAATCCAAATGAACCATCACGTGTGTATTCAATTTGACCCTTATTCATTGTCGCAAAGAATCCATCTCCAATTATCGCAAAATCCAACTGACTTGATGTATTTACAAACAATCCTTGGTTAAAGTTTGTTTGGATTGTGCTTGCTTTAACACCATGTCCTTGCATAAGATTGGATGATTTATCATTAATATCCATCTGCGTGTAGATTAAATCATCAAAATTTACATTCGTAGATTTATAACCATTCGTAGAAACATTCGCTAAGTTATTGGAGATACTATTAATGTTTTGTTGGTATGCTTGAAGTGCTGTATAAGCGTTATAGAATGCAATGTTCATATTATACCTTTCCGATTTCGCTCACCGCACGAGCATTTAATCCATCAATTGTTTTAAGCGCATTCGCAACACTTTGAAAGTTACGTTGTACTTGGATTAATTGTGACATCTCTTCTGTAACATCAACATTTGAATGTTCAAGCATTGATTGAATCACCCATGGCGTTGTTTTATCAAGCGTTCCGCCATCGAGTGAGAAATAACCATTTCCCATTTTAATAAGGTTTGTGGAATCGTTTGGAGTTTGGATGAGTAAGGTATCAATTACTTGACCATTAGAATTGCGTACTACTCCTGTTTCATTCACAACAAATTTATCATCTACGACACGAATATCACCTTTATTTCCTTGAACACGTGCTCCATTACTCGTGATTAAGTAACCTTCTGAATCGATATTAAATGAACCATCACGCGTATAGAATATTTGATTATTTTGTTTAACGGTATAGAAACCTTCTGAAACAAGTGCTATATCAAGTGAACGATTTGTATCTTCAAGATTCGCTAAATCAAATCGAAAGTTTATTTCATCAATTGCGCTAAGTTTTGAAGTTGAACCAATTAATGTTTTTCCTTGTTCATCAATTCGATAATTAAGACTTTCTTGAAAACTCGAGAATATCGTTTCTTCTTTTTTATACCCATTCGTTTTAACATTAGCGATATTGTTTGAAATCGTGTTTAAACGTCTTTGTTGCATCATCATCGCTTGTGCAGCTGTATAAAACCCATTACTCATATGGTTTTCTCCTTTAGAATATCTTTAAGTTTCTTTATTGCTTGCGAATGCATTTGACTCGCTCTTGCTTCAGTAACTTCAAAAATTTCACCAATTTCTTTTAATCGACAATTTTCGTAATAATATAAACTGATAAGTATTTGTTCTTTTTCACTTAGCATTTTTAATGCTTCAGTAATTTCATTAACCATTTCTTTTTTAAAGAATAATTGTTCAGGATTAAGATTCTTATGATCAATCAAATCTCGATCACCATAATTTTCGTTAATCTCTTCGAAACTTAATAATTGTGACCATGCCATTTCTTGGTGATTCTTACTAATTTCACTTAAGTCAATTTGCATGTATTCAGCTAATTCTAAATCACTTGGTTCACGCATAAGTTGATTCGCAAGTTCATCATATGCATTGTTTATATGCTTGGCTTCTTGTCGAATACGTCTTGGAATAAACCCATTCATACCCAATTCATCAATTAAACGATATTTTACTTTAGTGTATGCATATGCTTCAAAGCTTAATCCCTTTGACTCATCATATTGTTCAATGCATTCAATCATAGCGAGGATACCTATTGATACTACATCATCAAACTCCATATGATTCATATATAGATTACGTGTTTGTTTCGCAACTTTTTTTATAATTGGTATCGTTTGTTCTAATAAATCATTACGATGGTTGATATCTTTGGTAATCTGATAATTCTTTATTTCTAGTTCGATCATAAGGCAATATTAGCGAGTGCTTGGATTTGCACATTCGTATCAATTTCATTGAAAGATAATACGACGATGTTTGGGACAAATTGATCGATTAACTTTTTATAATAAACACGCACAATTGGTGAAGTTAATACGATAGAATATGGTACTAAGTCTTTCACACGATCTATTTCTTTTGTCGTGCTCTGAATGATATTTTGAATTGAATTAGGATCAAGTGCTAAATAAGATCCATTATCTACTTTCTTAACACTTTCCATAATCGTATTCTCAATTTTCACATCTAAGGTTATTACTTTTAATTGTCGATTCTCGATGTACTTAGATGTAATCGTTCGTTTCAGTGATTGTCGTACATATTCAGTCAACACATCAATATCGCGTATCGATGGTGCGTAATCTCCAAGTGTTTCCAGAATACTTTCTAAATCGCGTATAGAGACTTGTTCTTTTAATAGATTACATAATACTTTTTGGAGTGTTTGAATCGATACGATATTTGGAACTAAATCATTCACAAGCGTTTCATTCGATTTCTTGAGATTATCGAGTATATGATGCAGTTCTTGTCGTGTTAATAGTTCATCCACATGTTTCTTAATGACTTCGTTTAAATGCGTAACGATGACACTTGTTGGATCAATTAGTGTATAACCTGCTAATTCAGCTTTGATTCGATTCTTTTCTGTAATCCATTTTGCGCTTAATCCAAATGCTGGTTCGATTGTTTCGATTCCATCAATTTCTGTTTTAACTTCATTCGCCGCAATCGCAAGTAAGTGATCGACAAGCACATCTCCACGCGCTATTTCTTCACCTTTAAGTTTTATCGTATATTCATTAGGATTTAGACTAGAACTATCTTTTAGTTTTACACTTGGTACAACAAGTCCCATTTCTAAAGCGTATTTTTTTCTAAACATTATAATTCGATCGATGAAAACTCCACCACTATTCTCATCAATTAATGGGATTAAACTATAACCAAATTCCATTTCTATGGTCTCTACATTAAGTAATCCATAGATATGGTCAATATTACGATAATAACTTGTTTCAGAGGTTATTTCTTCACTAACATTTAGATTATTATCTAATACAGTCGCAAGTCTTGTTTCATTTCGTTCAAGTGTAATCCCTAGTCCTATTAACATTAATCCCATTACAATAATCTGTAATTTAGGGAACCCCGGGATAAAGATAAGTCCGAGAATAATTCCACCTGACATAATAAGTACACGAGGTTGACTTGTAAATTGTTTTACTAATTCAGTACTAATATTCGCTTCAGATGCACTTCGAGTCACAATCATCCCTGTCGCAACTGAGATTAAAAGTGCAGGAAATTGTGAGATAAGTCCATCACCGACAGTAGCGGTTGAATAGATGTTTATGATTTCTTGGAATCCCCCAACATTTGTGGTGAATCCAATGATTAATCCTCCAATAAGATTGATAAACGTTACGATAATTGATACAATCGCATCCCCTTTTACAAACTTACTTGCCCCATCCATTGCGCCAAAGAAATCAGCTTCACGCTGTATTTTCTTACGTCGTTCACGGGCTGTTTCTTCATCAATTAAACCCGATGATAAATCCGCATCGATCGCCATTTGTTTACCTGGCATTGCGTCTAAGGTAAAACGTGCACTGACTTCGGAAACACGTTCACTTCCCTTAGAGATAACGATGAATTGTACAACAACAATGATTAAGAAAATAACTAACCCAACAAATGGATTACCACGAATTACGAAGTCACCAAATGTTTTAACAACTTCTCCAGCGTACCCATTCTCAAGTAGAATAAGACGTGTTGAAGAGATATTTAAAGCAAGTCTAAATAAAGTTGTAATTAGAAGTATTGCAGGGAACAAACTGAATTGTAGAGACTCCGTAATATTCATTGATGTAAGTAAGATGATAAATGAAATCGCTAAGTTAAGAATAAACATCATATCTAATAACCATGAGGGTAAAGGAATAATGATGAGTAATACGATTAATACGATTAATAGTGAACTTGTACCTTTAAGATATTTTTGCATATTACTTCTTTCCTTTCTTCAATTGATAGACAAACGCTAAGACTTCTGCGACCGCATGATAATACTTCTCTGGAATCTCTTGATCAATCTCAACAGATTCATATAAACCCCTTGCCAAAGGTTTATTCTCGATACTTGGGATATTGTGCTTCTCTGCCACTTCAATAATCTTTAAAGCAACATTGTCCATCCCTTTTGCGAGTATGATTGGGGCTCTTTGTTTACCCATTTCATATTGAACCGCTATCGCATAATGCGTTGGATTTCGAATAATAACATCCGCTTTTGGAACATTTTGCATCATACGTCGTTGTGACATTAATCTTTGACGTTCTTTTATTTTGCCTTTTATCTGAGGATCACCTTCCATTTGACGGTATTCCTCTTTAATATCTTGTTTACTCATACGAATATTTTTTTCGTACTCATACCATTGATAGGCATAATCTGCTAATGCTAAGAAAATAAAGAACATTCCAACACTTGTCACAACACTCATAATTGTTTGACCTAAGAACACCAGTACTTGCATGAATTCCATATCGAACAATCCAATTAGTGAGTTCATTCTTGGTTTCAAAGTTGAATAAACGATTGCCGCAAGAATTAAGATTTTTAAGATTGATTTAAACAAATCAACAAGTGATCTTAAACTAAATAATTTCTGTATTCCTTTGAGTAAATCGAGTCGTTCAAGTTTAAATTTGATTGTAGACATCGAATATAGAAAACGAGTTTGTGCACCAACCGCAATAATATTTGTCACCATCGAAACGATTAATAATGGCAATGCGATGATTAGAAATACGATTGTGACTTGGATATAAATTAGTTGAATTGATTCAATACTTAATGACTTAATCTGAACAATCTGATCAAACATCGAATTAATTAAGTTGATTAAATTTGAAATAATACTCGGGAAATAAAACTGTAATGAATAAAAACTAGTGAGAAGAACCGCAACAGAAACAGCATCCTTACTTTGAAATATGTTCCCTTTTTTACGTTCATCACTACGTCGTTTGGGGGTGGCTTTTTCACTCTTCTCAGATGCCAAGGTTCATCACCTCTTTCTAGTTCATACTCATTAATAGATTCTGCATATCTTGTGCCATTTGACCTAAACTTTTATCTAAGATAGAAGATATTGGATTTATCATAATCATCAACAAGAATATGCCTAACATGATTTTTATTTGAATATTAATTACGAATACATGTATTTGTGGTATGAGTTTCATAAGAATTCCCATTGAGATTTCAAGAATAAACGCTGCCACAATCATTGGTAATGCGAGTTTTATAACAAGCATAAATACTTTGATAAATAGATCTAATACGAGTGGGACAACTTTTGATAGATTGAACCATTGGTCTAAGCTCAAATAGTCAAAGGATGTTGAAATCATTTGAATAAAGAGTAAGTGAGAATTACTCATAAAGAATAAAACGACAAATAGTATTTGAAATAGATTACCAATTGCGGACACTTGTACATGAGTTTGTGGATCAAAGACTTTTGCCATAGAAAGTCCAAATTGATAATCCAATAAATCACCGACAAAGAACAACATGAATTGGTAGAGTTGAACTACATAACCCAGAAAATATCCGAGTAATACTTCTTTGAAGATTAATAGAATGAAACTTAAGTCATCAATCGTGTTTAAGTTTGAACCATTTACATTTGGCGCAATAATCAAACTCAACCAAACAATGAAAGCTAAGCGTGTCATTTGTGGAATGTTTCTTCGCGAGAATACGGGATTAAACATAAAACATGCGCTTATACGAACAAATACGAGTAAATAGACTGGAAGATTTTCAAACTGAATTGACATATTACAAGCCAATCATTAGATTAAATAAATGTTCAATAAATTCAATCATTGTACGCAACATCCATGAACCGGATATCAAGAAAATGAATGCTATAACAATCAATTTAGGTACAAAAGTTAACGTTTGTTCATGGATTTGAGTTGCGGCTTGAAATATTGCGACAATCAACCCTATCACAACACTCGCTAGGAGAATTGGTCCTGCAATCTTTGCGATTAACCAAAGTCCTTCATTAAAGATATTCATGATTTCTGCTTGACTCATATTAATGGAATCCTTGTACAAGCGAACTCATAAGCAGTCCCCAACCATCCGCAAGAATAAAGATCATAATCTTAAATGGCAGTGATATCATCCCCGGAGGTAACATAACCATCCCCATTGACATAAGTGTAGACGCCACAATCAGATCGATAGCGAGAAACGGAATGTATAATAAGAAACCAATCAAGAACGCACGTTTTAACTCACTTGTCACAAATGCAGGGACTAGTATACTTAGATCAAGTTCTTTTAATTGCTCGTTTACATCACGAGTTTGATCAATCACAACTTCTTGTTTAGAAATCGAAATAAATAACTCTAAACTCTCATTATCAACTTGGCGTAACATAAATTCTTTAATTGGGACTTGAGCTGTATCTAAGGCAACTTCTTGAGTTATGGCTTGTTCCTTGTATGGGATATATGCTTTTTCATTTATTTCATTTATCACAGGTCCCATAATAAACAAGGTTAGAAATAAACTTAATCCTACTAAAACTTGATTTGGTGGAGATTGTTGGAGTCCTAGTGCGTTTCTTAAGAAAGAAAATACAATAATAATTCGTGTGAAACTTGTCATCATTAAGACTAGTGAAGGAATAATGGATAAGAATAAGAGTAAGAATACGACATCCAATGAATCAAGCGATGTACTTCCTGTGTTATCAAAATCGAGATTAATGGATGATGTCGCAGAAACTTTAATAAAACTTAAGATTAAACCGAACGAGATAACACCTAAGATAAGCCATGTTTTATTCTTGCGTGTCATGTTTATCTCCTTTACGTTGAATCCATTGATTCATAATCGATTCAAATGGATTAATAGGTGATTCGGGTGATGGATTTTCTATGTATCCCTCACACTCTCCCAGATTTTCAACACCATTCTGATGTGTCACAAGCGCTAAATATCGATTTTGAATCTTCACAATTAAAATTCGTTTATCTCTCTCTAACATCATGGATTCTACGATATGCATTGACTGTGTTTTTTGCATACCTTTAACACTTTTTGCGAAATATCGCGTACTGAAATACGCTAAGACTAAGATTAGAATTAGCGAAATAAATGAGATTATTGTTTCGATCATATTATCACTTCATAAAATCGACTTTATCGTCAATTTTCGTCATCATAACACCGAAATTACCATTTACTTCCACAACATCTCCATGTGCAATCGTGTGGTTATTAACAATTATTTTACAAGATGAATTAATGGTTTGATCTAGTTCTAATAAAGTACCTTGATTGAACTCTATTATTTCTCTAACTTTACGTTGTATACTTCCTAACTCAACACGAACAGTAATTGGTACATCCATCATCACATCTAAATTCTTAGATTGTGGATCAGGATATCGATTTAAATATGTTTCTAGTAAATCCAAAGTCATAGTTAAACTAATGAACATATGTTTTTGATTAACTTTATAACTGAATTTTAAAATAATTAGATTTTCTTGTATGAAATTGTCATTATTATCATCAACTTTTTTAAATTGATAATGAGGTCGCATCTGTAGATGTGATATCAATTCATTCAAATGAGCATTCGCAATAGAATAATCGAATTCATCCCATTTCTTATCGATGTCATCTAGAATAAAATGTTGAACAAAGTCTTTATTAAGACCAATCATAAGTGTCTGATTTAAATCTATTTGAGCTATGGCATAATAAACTTTATCTTCCTCATTAAAATCCTTTGGATTCAAAAGTTCGATTTTATCGATATGTATCAATGATTTACGCTTAATATACATGACTTCCATAATGCGATTTGCCCAATGTTGGATAGATTGAGATTTCGCAATACTTAATGAAACCATATTTGAGATATTATTTATTATGTCCATAGCCCGTCCTTTAATCATTAAACTGATTGTATAAATCTACATCAAATTCACCACTTAATATTTGGTATACTTCCGAATTCGCTCCTGCATCTAAACTTTTACCCATAATCAGGATTTCTACTCTACGATTCTTAGAACGTCCTTCTTCTGTATCATTTGTATCAATGGGATAGTTTTTTCCATACCCCATCGCAATAAGTTTATTTGGCGCAATTCCTTTTACATCTTCTAAATACATAAGTACTGCATTCGCTCTTTCTGTAGATAGAATACGGTCTGAAACATTTCTTGGTTCATCTACAGTTGCAGTATGTCCGTTTATTCGAACAAACATAATATCTTCTTCATATTCTTTGAGTGCATCTCCCACTAAGTTTAGAAATTCAATTGTATTTTGTCTTAATACAGCACTATCTCCTGAGAACAGAAGATTGTTGCTGAGACGAAGGAATACAATTGATTCATTTCCTAATAATTGAACATCAGCTGCGAATACACTTTGATCAATTAATTGTTCAATATGGTCTTTAAGAAAACTTAAGTCCTCTATATCTACTTCTTCTCCATTGCTCTCTACAGATGGATTTTCATTTTGATTTACAATTTCTTCTAATTCAGACGGATCTTGGAAAGCACGTATAAGTGTTTTCCATTTTTCCGCATCAATCGAAGACATTGTGAATAATAGAATAAAGAAACACAATAATAATGTAACCATATCTGCGTAGGTATTTAGCCATTCATTGCTACCACCTTCGGCTGGTTTTCTTCTTTGTTTACCCATAAATAATCTTAAGCATTAGCTTTCTTTGTCTGTAAATTTTTAGCTTTCTTATCAGCTTTAGCTTCACCAGGATTCTGATTACGTTTCTTAGATTCCACAAGAAGTAATAATTTTTCTTCAATGAATCGTGGATTTTCGCCAGATTGAATTGCTTTAACACCTTCAGAAACTATCAACTTACATACCATTTCTTCTTCATGACGAATTTTCAATTTATTAGCAATTGGCAAGAAGAAGATGTTTGCTAACATAGAACCATATAAAGTTGTAAGTAATGCAACTGCCATAGCAGGCCCGATACTATTTGGATCAGACATTTGTTTTAACATGTTTACTAAGCCGATAAGTGTTCCAATCATCCCGAAGGCTGGCGCATAAGCTGCCCCTTTTGAATAGAACTCCATATCGGAAATATGCCTTCCTTCAAGATAATCTAATTCAGTCTCAAGGATCTGATTTACTTTTTCCGCATCAATCGAGTCTACAACCAACATTAAACTCTTCTTTAGAAACTCATCTTTTACATCCGCAAGTTTACTTTCAATAGAGAGTAACCCTTTTATACGAGCTTCTTTAGCAAATCCTGTGATTGTAGTAATGTAAGATAATGGATCAAACTTATCCGGCATAAATACTATTTTTAAATGTTTAGGAATTTTGATGAAACTCTCTAATGAGTAGGAAATCATCAATACCGCAAATGTCCCACCAATCGTTATCGCAACACTGGGATAGTCAATAAAGTTTAATAAGTTCGTAAACGCAAATCCTGAACCATTAAACACAATCCCAAACACCATAAGTAATAGGGCAAATACGAATCCTAAAATACCAATTATATCCATATTAACCCTCCTTTATTTCAGTTTCGATTAAGTTGTGATATAAATCTTTCTTATACAATTTACATAATTCTATAACGTTATCCATCGACTCTTGAACGATGTATAAATTCCCATTCGTTAATACAATTGTCGTATCGGGATTCTCTTGAACAGTCTCTATTAAATCTTCATTGAGCACGAAACGTACTCCATTTAAACGTGTTAGTTCAATCATAATTATCGTTTCAGATTCACGAGTTCATTTAGAATCTCGTCAGATACCGTAATTAATCTAGAACTTGCTTGGAAGCCACGTTGTGTTGTTATCATATCCGCAAATTCTTTGGATAAGTCAACGTTTGACATTTCAAGAGCTCCAGCTTGTAAACCACCTGCACCGTTTAATCCAGCATTTGTAATCTTCGCATCACCTGAGTTAGCGGAAACTGAGAAGTAAGTATTTCCTTCTTGAATTAAGCCTTGTGGATTTTCGAATGTCGCTAAATCCATACGACCAATATTGATAAGACCTAATTGTGAATGGATAGCACTTATAACACCATCTGCCCCAATCCCAACATTACTTAAGTCGGATACACTTTGCGCTCCACCTGCTGTACCACCATTTAATGTGAATGATTTTGATCCAAATCCTAATGATTTACTTGGCGTTGATGCAGATGCACCATTTGTGACGAGTAAGTCAGTAGCGTAGAATTGCGCATCATCCGCAATCGCTAAATCAGTTTTCTTAGTATTTAATGCATTAAATCCTGGATGTTCAAGAATAATCGCATCATCATCTGTTCCAAGTCGAATTTTCCCACTAGAACTTGCGGATTCAGGAATGTTACCTGAGTACATTTTTCCGTTTATTTCGATTGAAACCGTAAATGAGTTAGGTGTTGTATTATGTTTAATGTTCATCTCTAAATCCCCATTCCCAGAGAATTTACTTGATACATTACTTAATTTGAATCCCATATTAACCATATCTGTCGGTAATGTTATTGAACCAAGAACTGGATTAAAATCAGAACTCGTAATATCTTTACCACTTAATGGCCAATCAATACTTCCGCTCGAAAGTTCAAAATTAAAACTACCTGCTGGATGGTCTTTACCACCATTAGCTTCTTGGATTGCTAAGTTTATACTATTATTTAATTCATTTAAATCACTAAATGTTTCATTTTCATTTAGACTGATATTTATTCCGTTTGAAGTGATTGTCGCAGAAACTTTTTGACCTAAAGGCATATCATCATTACTACTAAAATTGAATGAGATGTTACCATCTTTTGACGCATTAGATGCCTTCAAAGCGAAGGATAAACCATTAATAATTTCAGTAATCGAAGATTGTACAGGTTCAGTTGAAGGCACTTGGATTTGGATTTTGTTCGTACTTGGCTCTTTACCAAGTGGATCTCCACTTACCCCTAAAACGAAGTTACCATTCTGATCGACTAAGTTACCACTTGCGTCAATTCTAATCATACCAGCACGTGTGTAGAACACATTGCCATCGCCATCTTGAACTTGGAAGAATCCTTCACCAGCAATAGCGACATCCATACCATTGTCAGTCATTTGGAATCCAGAGCGTGTGTGTTGTACATCGATTGTCGCAACATTCACACCATAACCAATTTGACTTGCATTCATACCACCTTGGTTATTCGTAGCTCCTGATGCGGAACGTACTGTTTGATAATATACTTCTGAGAATGTCGTACGACTACTCTTAAATCCATAGGTGTTTACATTCGCAATATTATTCCCTATAACATCCATTTTTGTTTGGTGGGCTTTCAATCCTGAAACCCCAGAATACATCGATCTTAACATTTAAATTTTACCTTTCGTTATGCGTTTAAATTTCTCTGTCGTTCAAAATTTAATATTTAGCCTCATTTAAATGTCCAGCTAAACGATGACGGCGCCATCTATATTGGTAAATACATTCCCTGTTAGGGCATCTTCATTTACCGTAGTGATTACTTTGTTATTCAATACATTTACTACAAATGCAGTTCGATCAACCAAAATAAGCGGTTCATTTAACCCTTTTTGAGTTGCGAGTTGCACTCCATAATTCAACCGTTCCAACTGATTTGTACTAAGTTCAATATCTCTTTCGATTACGCGTTTTATCGCATGTTTCGAGAATTCTATTTGACTGTTTTCTCTAATCTTCTGTTCGATAATAGAACTAAAACTATCTCCATTGACTTCAACATCTTTTTTGTCTGTTGAAAGTGGTTTTATTTGTGTCAGCGATCGAACTTTCAAATCGTATATCGGATCACTCATAGTTTCCCTTTCTTAGTCATTCGAAGTTACTTGTTTAATCTCCATAATTTGACTTAAACTAAACATTTCATCCCCAATAAATACTCCAAATTCGTTATCAACTAAACTAATCTTTGTAACTACGCCTGTAACTGTTTCCATATTTCCACCTATTGTGATTCTTGAAGCAGTTACTTCTTTGCCTACCATCGACATTACATAATTCGATTTTGAGAAGTAATTTAGTTCTTGCATTGCTTGCATCGTCGCAAATTGTGCTAATTGAGCTACATATTGTGTATCATCAACTGGATTTGTAAAATCTTGGTTTTGAAGCTGCGCAACCATGAGTTCTAGAAAACTTTCTACCGAGACTTGGTCTTTGTTTTCTTCAAACCATGAGTTAGATGTACTAGCATTTACACCTGTTGTACTATTTATCGTCATATCTTCTCCTTTTTACTTAATTAAACATAGGTGTTTAACCCATTTGGTTTAGACCAATCGATCCATTCATGAATCAGTTTTTCATCAGTAATTTGTTCAAAATTTTCATCCATTTGATAAAGCATTTGTTTATGTGATCTATACTGTTGAGATTGATTTGCTTGATCGTGATAGCCCATTTCATTGAGATTGACTTCCATTTGATACGATTTCAGGGCATCTTTTAGTTGTGGTAATTCTTTTTGAATTAACTGTTCTACAATTTTGTTGGATGTCGAGATATCGAGTGTAACTTTCCCAAACTTATGTTCAAACTTCACAACAATTTCAGCCAATCCTTCTGGTTTTAGTTTGAATACAACTGTTTCATCGTCTTTATGCGATGTACTTATTAAATTCATTCTCATTTCTTCAAT
>DASSDQ010000021.1:0-19603 GCA_035697025.1 Erysipelotrichaceae bacterium
CTGGATTCTCACGAATCAATTTAATATCTAGCATTTCTTTCATTCTCCTTTAAAATAAAAAAAGTCCTTGTAAGGGACGATGAATTACCGTGTTGCCACCCTCGTTGAAATGTTTCACGTGAAACATAACCACTCACACAAGATAACGGTTGCGCCGGAAGTAAACTTCACTCAGGGGTGGAATTCAAAGTTGTTTATTACAAGTTTCACCAGCCCTTGTATCTCTACATTTCAACACTTTGATTAGTCCCGTCTTTGTTTATGCATTTATTGTATAAATTGCATTAGTAGAAGTCAAGAAGACACACTATTTTATCGAATTAAAGAATTGTTTATCTTCATCTAAGATATGATGCATAAGCACTTTTTCAACGAGGTACGACATTAGAGCACCTAAAGAAATATCGCCGTTAATCGCCTTTTTAACAATAATTTGATATTCAGATAAAATTCGGTGATGGATTGCTCGGTGTTCAGTATAATCTTTATAGTTATACTTAGCTAAAATAGCCTCTTCCTTAACGAAATGATTTTGAATATGTTTATTCATTTTGAAAATAAACTCATGTATGGTGTCAATTGGATAATGTTCAATAATTAAATCATGCAATTGATTAACATATTCAGCTAATAATTTATGATCATTATCAACTTCCGCGTTTCCTGACTCAAATTCAATTGTCCAAATAAAACGGTTAAAGTGTACAGGTAACTGTTCATCATCTAACCAAGAGACCCAACGGTTTCTTCCTGTCTGTTTAGCCTGATATAACGCTAAATCTACACGTTTAAACCAATCTTCAATGTATTCGTCATGATCGTACGATGAAAAACCTACACTAACTGTAATATTTCCAATAACATCAAATTCACTATCACGAAAATTTTGACATATCTTCTCGGCGACGATTTCAGCTTGTGAATGATTTGTTTCTGGTGTGATTATTATAAACTCTTCTCCGCCCCATCGATAAACACGGTCAGATGCGCGCACGGAGTTTCTAAGTATTTGTGAGGTTTGTTTTAAGACATCATCTCCTACACTATGCCCAAATGTATCATTTACTAGTTTAAATCGATCTAAATCTATCATAAACATTGTCATTTTTGTCTTATTACGGTTTGTGGAAGCAATAAGAAATTCAATATCATGATCAAAATAGTGTCTATTTGATAAGTTGGTTAGATTATCAACTAAAGCTAATTCACTAAGTTCCTTGTTTTTTAGTTCCAATTTTATAACAGATTGAGTTGTTTCAATCCAAATATAGAGTGAAAACCAAATGCTTACGGTTATTAACGCAATTAAGTAGTACATTGTGGTAGACAAGCCTTGATCTAATAGATATCTAGCGTTTTCTTGACTTGAAACGGCAATTAAAATTCTAGAAAGCCAAACAACTGTGCTAAAACTAGCAATAGGGTAAACTAATTTATTAACACTATCGTGAACGTTTTCTTTGTGAATTCGTGTAACTATGATTAAATCGATTAAATTGATCGCCATCCCCAAGGATAGGACAATAATTCTAGCGTTCATACTAAAATTTACATATGTATAATATATTAGTAAGATTGACATCAATAGTATATAAATTAAAAATCTAATTTTAATTGGTTTAAGTTTGTATAATGTTCGTATTCCTACAACAACAAACATTTGACTTATCATAACCAGAATATTCATCAAGATAAATCCAACCCATGTTGGGAATGACTTTTGAAAAAATAATAATGTATACGTAAATGTCAAAGTAATAAAGGTTAAAAGATAATACAATAAGTACTTTTCTTTTCTGACTCTATAGATTATTACAGACATAATAAAATAAACAAAAGTTAGTATAACTAATACAAGGTTGAGGGTAAGTGCATCGATCATAGCTACATTATACAACTAAAATAAAAGTGTCGATTATTCTTCGACACTTTCCGTACTTTCTTCTTCAACTTTTTCTACGACTGCGACAGTTTGTAAACTTTGGTCGCCTTGTACATTGATTAAACGTACACCTTGAGTACTTCTACCATACACACCAACCGTTTCAAGATTAATTCGGATAATGACACCTTCTGATGTGACCATCAACAAGTCTTCATCTCCTCGAACAGCTTTTAATTCTACTAATGGACCATTTTTATCCGTAATATTGATGGTTTTAACACCTTTTGCTCCACGATTAGTTATACGATATTCCGATAATTCAGACTTTTTACCATATCCATTACGTGTAACAGATAAGATATATTGTCCTTCTTTGTCTGTCGCTAAACCTACAGCTTCATATCCATCTACATTAAATCCCTTAACTCCACTAGCTGTACGTCCCATTGCACGAACATCTTGTTCATTGAATCGAACTGCTTTACCATTGGATCCTGCAATAATTATTTCATCTTGACCTGACGTCAATTTAACACCTAATAGTTCATCATCATCTTTTAACGTAATCGCAATCTTACCTGTTTGACGAATTGATTCGAATTCACTGACATGAACTCGTTTCACAAGTCCTAACTTTGTCGCAAAGAACAAGAAATTACCTTCATGATCAGGACTAATCGATACTAATGCACGAATCTTTTCATTCTTATCCATATCTAAGAGATTAATTACAGGAATTCCTTTACCAATACGGCTAGCTTGTGGAACTCTATACCCTTTTATACGATAAACACGACCTAAATTCGTAAATAACATTAAATAATCATGTGAATTCATCGTTAAGAACTGATTAACAACGTCATCTTGATTTACACTCATACCTTTAACACCCTTACCACCTCGGTTTTGCGTCTTATAGGTATCTACATTTGTACGTTTTATATAACCATTTGTAGTCATTGTTACTACGACATCTTCTTTTGGAATTAAATCTTCATCTTCCATATCGAAATCTGATTCAATAATTTCAGATCTACGTTCATCATTAAAGCGACGTTTGATTTCTAACATTTCAGTTTTGATAATATCTACTACACGATAATGATTCGCTAGAATATCTTGATAGTCTTGAATCGATAACATCAATTCTGTATATTCATCTTCTACTTTTTGACGTTCTAAACCAGTTAAACGACGTAAACGCATTTCTAAAATAGCTTTAGCTTGAATTTCAGTTAAACCAAATTCAACCATTAACCCATTAAGAGCTGTAGAATCGTCTTTACTAGCACGTATTAAGCGAATAATCGCATCAATATTATCTAACGCAATACGTAAACCTTCTAATATATGAGCTCTATCTAACGCTCTGGTTAATTCATATTGAGTTCTTCTACGAATAATCTCAATTTGATGATTAATATAATGTTCAAGGATTTCTTTTAGATTTAATAATTTTGGCGCATTATTGACTAACGCTAAATTATTTACTCCAAAAGTCGTTTGAAGTGATGTCATTCGATACAATTGATTTAAAATAACCTCACTCTGTACATCACGTCTTAACTCAATCACAACTCGTATTCCTTCACGATTGGATTCATCTCTTAAGTCTGTAATCCCCTCAATGAGTTTATCGCGCACTAAAGACGCAATCTTTTCGACTAAGGTTGCTTTATTAACTTGATATGGAATTTCTCTTACCAATAATAACTTCTTACCATTTGGCAATTCTTCAGTATCAATTTTTGATCGAATAATAATTGAACCACGACCAGTCTCAAACGCTTGTTTGATGCCAGCACGACCTAAAATATAAGCACCAGTAGGGAAATCAGGTCCAAAAATATGATTTTCCATCAATTCTAATATTGTAATTTCAGGATTTTCCATGACCGCGATAGCCGCATCAATCGTTTCTCCTAAATTATGAGGCGCAATATTCGTAGCCATCCCTACCGCAATCCCAGTTCCTCCATTTACGAGAATATTAGGAAAACGTGAAGGCATAACTGTAGGTTCTTTTTCTTCACCATCATAGTTATCTGCGAAATCTATGGTATCACGATTAATATCACGTACCAATTCCATCGCAATCTTAGACATACGAGCTTCAGTATAACGCATCGCCGCAGCCCCATCACCGTCGATAGAACCGAAGTTACCATGACCCTCAACCAACATATATCGATACGAGAAATCTTGAGCCATACGAACCATAGACTCGTATACAGCAGAATCACCATGTGGGTGATACTTACCAATGACATCCCCAACAATACGCGCTGATTTCTTAAATGGTTTATCAGACACAATCCCTAAGTCATTCATAGAATACATAATTCTACGATGAACCGGTTTTAGTCCATCTCTAACATCTGGTAAAGCTCTTTGAACAATAACACTCATCGCATAATCTAAGAATGAGGTTTTCATTTCAGTTGAGATATTTACATGCTTAATACGATCATATAGTACTTCTTCCATGTTTTCTCCCTCCTAAATATCTAAATTCTTAACGAATTGTGCATTATCGACAATATAATTACGTCTAGGTTCAACTTCATCACCCATCAACATATCAAATACCATATCCGCTTCCATCGCATTCTCTACACTTACTTTAATCAATGTACGAACACTTGGATCCATTGTTGTATCCCATAATTGTTCCGCATTCATTTCCCCTAGACCTTTATAACGTTGAATATTGGTTTTTTCACCTAATTCAAGTCTAAACGCATCAAGTTGTTCCTCAGTATACGCATAACGTTCCTGATTCCCTTTACTAATTTTATAAAGTGGAGGTTGAGCAATATAAATATGACCTGCTTCTACAAGTGGTTTTAAGAAACGATAGAAGAACGTTAATAATAACGTACGAATATGTGCTCCATCGACATCGGCATCGGTCATAATAACAATCTTGTGATAACGTAATTTCGCTAACTCAAGCTCATCTCCAAACCCTACACCAAACGCTGTTAACATCGAACGGATTTCATTATTATCAAAAATACGGTGTGCACGTGCTTTTTCTACGTTTAAAATCTTACCTCTAAGTGGTAAAATCGCTTGGAATTCACGATTTCTACCTAATTTAGCACTTCCACCCGCAGAATCCCCTTCCACGATGTATATTTCGCAAAGTTGAGGATCGCGACTTGAACAATCCGCTAATTTACCAGGTAACGACGAAATTTCTAACGCACCTTTACGTCGAGTTAATTCACGAGCTTTTTTAGCAGCTAATCGAGCTTTAGAAGCCACAACAGCTTTTTCGATAATTATTTTCGCATCACTTGGATTTTCCATTAAATAACGTTCTAATTGGTCCGCAAAAATATTCGACACAATCTTACGTACTTCACTATTACCAAGTTTTGTCTTAGTTTGTCCTTCATATTGAGGATCTGGATGCTTAACAGAAATAATTCCCGTCAAACCTTCACGAACATCTTCACCTTGAAGTGCTTCTTCATCCTTCTTAAGTACACCACTTTCTTTCGCATAATTATTGATGATACGGGTTAAAGAAAGTCTAAAACCTTCTTCATGTGTACCACCTTCATGCGTATTGATGTTATTACAGAAAGAATAGATATTTGGAACATATCCATCATTGTACTGAATCGCAACTTCTACTTGTATTCCATCCTCTTCACCATCAACATAGACAATTTCAGGATGAATCGGAGATTTATTTTTATTTATATACGCTACATATTCCTTAATTCCACCTTTATATAAATACGTAAAATTGGAAGGATCATGTCTCTCATCAATAAAATCAATTTTAATTCCTTTGTTTAAGAAAGCGATTTGTTGAAGACGATCTTTAATAACACTGTGGTCATATTCTACCGTTTCAGTAAACACTAAAGGATCAGCCTTAAAGCTGACAATACTACCATGTAAGTCTGTATCACCAATCATCTTTAATTCAGATTCAGCTCTACCACCCTCTACAAAGCGCATAAAGTACTTCTTACCGTTTAAATGAACTGTTACCTCTAACCATTCACTCAACGCATTAACAACCGAAGCACCTACACCATGCAAGCCTCCAGAGACTTTATATGCGCCTCCACCAAACTTACCACCAGCATGAAGAACTGTAAAAATAGTCTCAACTGAAGACTTCCCTGTTTTTTCATGAATTCCAACTGGCATACCACGACCATTATCTTCTACTGTAACGATATTTTCTTTATCGATTCTTACAACGATATGATCCGCATAACCCGCTAAAGCCTCATCAATAGAGTTATCGACGATTTCCCAGATTAAATGATGTAAACCTCTTTGTGAAGTTGACCCAATATACATCCCAGGACGTTTACGAACCGCCTCTAACCCCTCTAAAACTTGAATATCATCCGCAGTATACGAATGATCAACTGGTGTATTAAAATTACTCATCAATTCGACTCCTTTCAACAACCTTACCCTGATTCACTTCAAAGATACTCACATGATCTTTTGTCCATAAACGAACATCCTCTAAATCGGTAGTTGTTATGATTGTTTGAGTATTTTGATGTAATACCTCAAACAACGCTTCTCTTCTTTTTATATCCAACTCACTGAACACATCGTCCAACAAGAGAATTGGTTTATCACCACTCATTTCCTCAATTACTTCAATTAAGGAACACTTTAGAGCCACAATTATCAAACGTTTTTGACCCTGTGACGCAACATTTAACACTTCACTTTGATCGATATAAAACTCAAAATCATCACGATGTACCCCAATATGGGTTAGTTTGAACCACTTATCACGTTCTAAACTCTTTTGGTACTTATCCACTAACTCATTTTTAATATTCTCAGACCATTCTACTGGTCCAGAATAATGAATTTTAATCTCACAATTCGATAAAGACAATTTCTGATAATACTGCGTAATAATTTGATTAATTCGATCGACAAACCCTGTCTTAAATCGAATAATATCACACTGTAAATCAATCAATTTACCCGTTAATACTTCTAAATACGCATCATCTAAACTATTTCCTTTTAAATATAGATTTCTCTCTTTTAAAACTTTTAGATATTGATTTAGCAAATCCATGTAAAAAGGATTGATTTTTCCCAACTCTACATCGATTAACTTCCGTCTCGCCTTTGGAGATGTCTCAAATAAGTCCATATCCGCCGGAGAAAACATAACCGCATTCATCTTCCCAATAAATTCACTACTCTTCTTCAAAGGTTGATTTTGATAAAATAATGTCTTCCCTTTGTCATGAATTACAACCTTTAGTTGTATGTCTCCATGATTCTCAACTACCGCACGACACAAACCAATCGTTTGAGCCGCACGAATACACATTTTCTCATCCTGGATACGATGTGATCGCCCAGTTGATAGAAAATAGATAGCTTCTAATAAATTTGTTTTACCTTGAGCATTATCTCCAATAAAAACATTGATATTAGGATTGAGTGCTAAATCAAGACTTTCATAATTACGAAAATCTCTTAAATGAATTGACTTTAATTTCATTGGTCAATAGTATACGATTTTCCTTCAATATCAATCACATCAGCCGGATATAATTTACGACCTCTACGGTCCTCTTTTTCTCCATTAACTTTGATTTTTAACGTTTTAACCGCAACCTTAGCTTGACCACCAGAATCAATCCAATCCGTCATCTTCAACAGCTGTCCAAGCGTTATATAAGGCGTTGAAATGCGAATCATTTTTAACCCTTCTTTCATGTTCAAATACCCATAAATTATACCATAAAAACACCCTAATTGTTAGGGTGTTGTGTACGATTATGAATAGGTTCTAACCGGTAAAATCAATTGTAGAATTGACTCATCATCTACATTTCGGATAATGAATGGTTTCATCTCTCCGCTAAATTCTAACTTCACAACTGAACCATTTAAAACACGTACTGCATCAAATACATAACGACCACTAAAGGATATTTCTAAAGGACTTCCTTTATAATTAATCGTTGTTAATTTTTCGATTGAAGAACCAACTTCTTGTGATTTTGTACTAATAACAACTTCATTTTGGTTCGCACTTAATTTAACAATTGAGATACCTTCACTCTTAATAAATGAAGCTCTATCAATCGCATTTAGAATATCACGAGCATCAAGTGTTAATTCATACATAAATTCTGTTGGAATTAAACGACTTGTTTCTGGATACAATCCATCAATTAAACGTGTTTGAATAACTGTATTATCAATCCAGAATTGAGCTTTCTTATCACTCACACAGATTAATACTTTTTCATCACGTTCTAATGTCTTCGCAACTTCACCTAAACTCTTAGCTGGAATTGTAATATTGAATTGATTATTACTTTCAACTTTTACTGTTTTCTTCGCTAATCTAAAACTATCTGTCGCAACACATTCCAATTGATTTCCATCACATTTAAAATTAACACCTGTTAATACTGGACGAGTTTCTTTATCACTCGTCGCAAAACTTGTTTGCGTAATAATTTTAAGTAATACATCCGCATCAATTTCAAATTGTTTAGTTGGCATCGAGAAATCAATTGATGGATAATCAGAAGATTTCATTCCATTAATATTAAATTCTGCAGAATGACCACTAATTTTAGTGAGTGATCCATCCACAACTTCCACAATCAATTCATCCGCATCAATCTTACGAACTATTTCAAGGATGTATTTAGCTTCGATGACAATAGAACCTTCATCTTTGATTTCAAAAAAAGCATCTTGCTTATCTGCTTTAATGACTTTTTGAATTGAAACATCGGAATCACTTCCAGTTAAAACTAATTCGTTGTTCTTTGCTTCAATCTTTATTCCAGATAACCATGGCAACGGTGAATTCGATGAGATGGCTCTTGAGACAATCGACAAGGCATTGAAGAAGACTCTTTTTGATATTCTGAAATTCATAAGCTAAACCTCCTTTAGTATCTTTAGAGAATTATTATTATTAAGGCTGTTGATAAGTGGATAAACTATAAAATATCCTTTATATACAATGATATTTTAACATTTTTATGTGTTAATTAAAAGTGAATAGATGTGTATAACTTTTTAATTATTAATTAATTTTTCTAACTCAACGAGAGCTTGTTTATAATTAATGTCAGATTTAGAATTTCGTTCAACTTTTTCGCAAGCATTCATAACTGTCGAATGATCTCTTTTACCAAATTCTTCGCCAATTTTAGAGAAAGGCAAATCCAAACATTTACGACAGAAATACATTGCGATATGACGAGCAGTTGCGATATTCTTTGTACGTGTATTGGAAGAAAGTTGTTGGCGTGTGAGACCATAGTAATCAGATACAACGCGTTTAATCTTATTTACCGACAATTCATTCTTATCGGTTGAACTATTCCCTTTAAATGCAGCTAATGCTACTTTAAAATCAATTCGTTCACTTCCACTAAAATTTATGGAATAAAATAGTAAACGATTTAAAGCTCCTTCTAATTTACGTACATCTTTATTAAAATTAGTCGCAATATAGTTTAAAACCTCATCATCAATCGTAGATGCATCAACAGATTGGTATTCTAATCTAAATTTAAGAATTGCTAATGCGGTCTCAAACTCAGGAGAATCCATCCCAACAGATAAACCTGAAGAGAATCGACTAATTAATCGATCTTCTAACCCTTTAATTTCTGAAGGATTACGATCACTCGTTAATACAATTTGTTTCTTATTATTAACTAATTCATTGAAAATATTGAAGAAAACTTCATGAGATTTCTCTTTACCAGCTATAAACTGTATATCATCCATCAATAAGACATCCAAATGATTCATTTTTTCTTTAAATTTCTCGATAGAATTATCTTTTATGGAATTAACGACAGATGTAACAAAATCAGTACTCGATGTATAGAATACTTTCTTATTTGGATCGTTTTGTTTAATATAATTACCAATAGAATTAAGTAAATGTGTTTTACCTAAACCAGAATTACCATAAATAAATAAAGGTGTATAAAACTTACCTGGTGTATATGCACAAGCTAAAGATGCAGAATGTGCTTCTTTATTACTTGGACCGACGATAAAATTTTCAAATGTATATTCAGGCATTACTCGATCATCTTCAATAATAGCCTCTTCCACTACTTTAATATCTGTATTCTTTGATGATAAATCATTTTCTAAATGAACTTCACAATTAACCGCATGATTTAAAATCGAACTTAAAACAGTTCCAATTAAATGAAGTTTTTGAGACAAAATCATCTTTTGAAGATTTGTTGGTACTGCAATAATGGCTTTTTCTTCATTTAAGAAGACTAAATTAGACTCTTCAAAGTAGGTTTCGTAAACCAACTTGCCAATAGAAGAATCTTCTCTGAGTAAATTCTTAGCTTTAGCCCAAAGATCGTTATAGAAATATTCTACCCCTGTCATACTTTAACCTCTTCTAGTGTTATCATTTTACCCCTGTCTAGTAGTCATTTCTAGCACAAAATAACTACCCACAGATTTATACACAGTTGTAACATCAATAATAGCTTTTAAATAAAGAGAATTAAAGAGTTTTCCACAATTATCCACATCTTTTTAAAAGTGATAAATTGTTGAAAAGTTATAAACATTTTATTCACTGTGTATAAATGTGGAGAACTTGACAATAAAAACACATTGTTCACAAGTTATAAACAGACGAATCGCCTTATAAACAAAGGGTTTTAGCTATTTTTCCACAATTCCACAAATCCGTGTATAACTATGCTCAAGAACTGTGGTTAAAAGGTATACTTATCCCCAATTATGGATTGTTGATAACTATTGAAAAATTTACATTTGTACACATATGCACACTATTAGTTGAAAACGCATACAGTTACATTACAAATTAGCTCAAAGTTGTTATAAAGTTTTTAATATTCCTTATATATATGTAAATTAATAAATCAATAAAAAAATTGTAAATCGATTATCTTAGTACTAAAATAAGGTAAATAGACAAAACTTTGACGATTATTGGCATAAATTTAACAAAAAGAATAGTTTTATTGACTTATAGGACTTCATTCGTTATAATCAAAGGGCAATTGTTCAATTTGTATCAACAAGAAGTGGAGGTGGCTCATATGAAAAGAACTTATCAGCCGAGCAAACGAAAACACCAAAAGGTCCACGGTTTCCGCGCTAGAATGAAAACGGTCGGCGGCCGTAAAGTTTTAGCAAGACGTCGTGCTAAAGGCAGAGAGGTTTTGTCGGCATAAAAGTCACCTAATGGTGACTTTTTTTATCTTTTATGAAGAAAATAAATCGTGTTACGAAAAATGAAGAATTCCAAAAGATTATCCAAACAAAAAAATTTGTTTCCAATCCGTCTTTTACTGTGTATTATGTACCTAGAAAAAGAGAGAACAGTCGTATTGGAATTTCTGTAAGTCGTAAATTAGGAACTGCCGTTGATCGAAATTTGATAAAACGACAAGTCAGAATGATGTGTATAAAAATAACGGAATTTAAAGAAAACTTTGATTGTGTTATTATGGTTAGGAATGGTTACAAAAATTACCATTATGAGGCGAATAGTGACGCCTTAAATCAGTGTTTTATCAAAATTAAATCAAAGGCTAAATCAAGCCTTATAGGAGATTTGAATGAAAAAGTTGTTTAAAAATAAAAAACTATGGCTAGCGCTTGGGTTGTTAATAACACTCACGGCTTGTACAAATGTTATTGATCCGGAAACTAAATTGATTATGCCGGATAAGATTATTCATCTTACGACTACGATTGGTGATATCTTAGCGAACGAAAGTTGGTTCTCTGCGTTCTTCGTTTATCCGATTTCACAAGCGATTAACTTTATTAGTCAATACACTGGTGTAGTATTATCAATTATTATCGTTACGATCTTAATCAAATTACTAACATTAAGCTTCACGATTAAATCAACTGTAGCTTCTCAAAAACTACAAGTAATTAATCCTGAACTAAAAGCAATTCAAGATAAGTACGCTGGTAAAACAGATAACCAATCTAAAATGAAGATGAGTCAAGAGATGCAAGCTCTTTACGCAAAACACAATATTAATCCTTTAGGATCAATCGTTGTTATGTTTATTCAGTTCCCAGTTATTATCGCAATGTACCAAGCTGTTCAACGTGCTGCGGCTGTTGTTAATGGTTCAGTATTCGGTACGAGCTTACAAACAACTCCAATGGACGCATTCTTCCAAGGTGTATATTTATTCGTTGCGATTTATGTATTAATGGGTGTGTTCCAATTCATCTCAATGAAGTTACCAATGTATCTTCAAAAGAAATTGGCTCCAGTTAAAGAAAAGAAACATACACATACAGACAAGAAATCTTCAGGTCCTAACATGGAAATGATGATGTATGTATCATTAGTTATGATTTTAGGTATTGCGATTAGTTGGCCAACTGCGATGTCACTTTATTGGTTAGTCACATCATTAGCTCAAGTAGCTCAAACTGTCTTTATCCAATTTAAGTACATTACACCTAAAACAGCCGTGGGTAACTAATATGAAGCTTTATGTAGGAAAGAATTTAGATGATTGTTTAAATCAAGCCTCCAAAGAAAAAGCTGTACCGGTTGTGGAGCTTACATATTTCATAAAAGAAGAAAAAACGGGTTTCTTAGGGTTTGGTAATCAAACTACTGCAGAAATTTACGCAATAAGCGATGTCCTAGATTTCTTACACAGTTATATTTCAAAATTCTTTAAGAATATTGATCTAGCAATAGAAGTAACTGTTGGACAAGACGCTGAAGGACTAAAGGTTATGTTAAATGCTGAAAACAATGCGATTCTCATTGGTAAAGCAGGACAAACCTTACATTCATTGAATACTGTTGTTCGTAGTGCAGTGAACTCAGAGTTCAGACGTCATTTCAATATTCTTGTAGATATTAACAACTACAAGACAGATCGTTATGATAAAGTAATCGCAATGGCAAATCGTATTGCGAAAACAGTATTACGTACAAAAATATCCGCTACGCTTGATCCACTTCCAAATGATGAACGTAAAGTAATTCACCAGTATTTAAGTGAAATGAAAAACATTCGTACGGAGAGTGTTGGTGAACGTAACGAAAGACGTTTAAAGATTATTTATGATAAAAATAAAGCTTAGGTCACTAAGCTTTTTTAATCCAAGATAGGCTGGTGTATAATAATGAAGATGAAATGTATTGTCGGATTGGGAAATCCAGGAAAAATGTATGAAAAAACACGGCATAATGTCGGTTTTCGTGTTATAGATGCACTAATTCAGAGAGATAATCTAAAAACTCAAAATAAATTTAAGAGTGAGATTATTCAAATTACACTCAATAACACTCCAGTATTACTCGTAAAACCACAAACATTTATGAATTTATCCGGTGAAGCGGTACGTTTGGTAATGGATTTCTATAAAATAGATGTCAAAGACATTCTCATTATCTATGATGATCTCGATTTACCAGTTGGTAAATTTAGACTTAGAGAAAAGGGAAGTGCTGGTGGACATAATGGAATGAAGAGTTTAATTCAACATTTCGGTACACAAGAGTTTCCTCGATTACGCATTGGGATTGATAAGAATCCATTAATATCAACGCCTGATTATGTTTTAGGTAAATTCACTAAAGAAGATGAACCAATCTTATTATCTGCGATAGATAAAGCAGTAAGATGTTGCGAAGACTTCACAAAAATGAATTTTGTGGATCTTATGACAAAATATAACACACAAGAATGAAAGAAATAATTCAACTCCTTAGCTCAAATCAATTAATCCAAGACTTTTCCTTAGGTAAAGTCTCTTTTGCGCATCTATCCGTGACTCAGGAAGCACTTTTAATCGCATCAAGTTATAAACAAACGCCTCGACCAATTGTCATTATTAAGAGTAATCTTTACCAGGCTCAACAACTTCATGAAAAAATACAATTTTGGCTAGAAGATAAAGTCGTATTATTTCCGGTTGAAGAATCCTTGCGAGTTGAAGCGATTGCGGCATCACCAGAGATTAATGCGATTCGGATGGAGACACTATCACGTTTAAGTATTGAGAAAGATCTAATCTGTATAACCCATGTTGGGGCTGCGATACGACATTATCCAAATCCAAAGTTCTTTGATGAGAATCGGGTAGAGTTAAAGTTAAATCAAATTATTCAACTCGAACAATTAAAATCTCAACTTAGAAATTTAGGGTATACCGAAGTCACAAAAGTCGATCAACCGAGTTGTTTTGCGTCTCGTGGGGGGATTGTGGATGTTTATCCTATCAATACTGATCAACCAATACGTATCGAATTCTTTGATCAAGAAATTGAGAGTATTCGTATTTTTGATATTTCGACACAACGTACACAATCAATGATTGATCATGTATCGATACAACCTTGTAGTGATTTAATCTTTTCGGATACAGAAATCGAAGAAATTAAACAAAAAGTTGAAGCACAACTTCAAAAAGAAAAGACTTTAAAGAAGAATGAAGCGTATTTAGAGCTAGAAGAAACGGTTCAACGCGATATTGGGCTTATCGAACATCATTTAAAAGAGAATCATCTTTATCGTTATCGTATGTTAACTCGTACACAAGGACATCTTTTCCAATACTTTGAACATCCGCATATTATATTATCCTCAACCGAAGATGTAGATGAACACATCAAACGACTCCAAGAAGAAACATTGGATTATCTCGTCGAATTGTCATCGCATAACCATGCGTTTGCGCTATATGATGTGTTTAATCACTTATATGATCGTTTAGCAGGGTATAAACGCATTGATTTTAGACGCTTTGAGACAAAGAGTTCACATGCAAGACTTCCGTTTAGAGAATTAGATGTACCACAAGAGAGTTTACTTCAACACGCTAAGGAATTAAGAGACTATTCCGAGAAGATGTTGGTTATCTGTTGTTTAAAGGAACATGAAATTAAACAACTAATCCCAATGTTAGTGGATTTAAAAGTTCCTTACTCTGTACGTCTCAAACAAACAAAGAATCCACAACTTATCATCTTAAATCAAGATTTAGATGAAGGTTTTGAAATACTCGATCCACAAATAAGAGTCTATGGTTCAAAAGAACTCTTTAATCATGCGGTACATATTGGACGTTACCAAAGTAAATTCAAAGAAGCAGAAACACTCCATTCCTATCAAGAATTGGATAAAGGGGATTATGTCGTGCATCACCAATACGGTGTAGGACAATACATTGGGACAATTACCAAAGAAGTAAATGGAATCCATCGTGATTTCTTACATATCGTCTATCGTAATGATAGTAATCTTTTTGTGCCACTTGAACAGTTCCAATTGGTACGTAAGTTTGTGTCTCGTGAAGGGGTTGTACCTAAATTACATACCTTGGGATCCAATGAATGGAAGAAAACGAAAGCTAAAATTAGAGAGAATGTTAAGGATATTGCGGAACGACTTATCGAGTTATATGGAACACGTGAGAATGAAATTGCGTATCAATTCTCTGAAGATACAGAACTACAAAAAGAATTTGAACGTGAGTTTGAATATCCTTTGACACGTGATCAAGAACTTGCAGTGAATGATGTTAAAAAGGATATGATGGGTAAGAAACCAATGGATCGTCTCTTATGTGGAGATGTTGGCTTTGGTAAGACTGAAGTTGCGCTTAGAGCCGCATTCAAAGCAGTGAGCGAGAAGAAACAAGTCGCATTCTTATGTCCAACTACCGTATTATCGGCACAACACTACCGAACATTCATGCATCGATTAGAAAATTTCCCAGTAAATGTGGCAGTTTTAAATCGTTTCGTCCCTGAATCCCATCAAAAAGAGATCGTAAAAGCCGTTAAGGCAGGTCAAATTGACATCCTTATCGGAACCCATCGTATTCTATCTAAAGATATCCAATTCAAAGACTTAGGTTTATTGGTTATCGATGAGGAACAACGTTTCGGTGTTGAACATAAAGAAAAAATCAAAGAAGTCAGAAAATCTGTGCATGTATTATCGCTCAGCGCAACGCCTATCCCAAGAACCTTACAAATGTCCTTGGTTGGGGTACGTTCATTATCACAACTTGAAACACCTCCGTTGAATCGTTTACCGATTCTTACATACGTTATTGAAAAGAATAAATCCGTTATCCGCGATGTTATACAACGCGAATTATCTCGAAATGGACAAGTATTCTACCTCTATAACAATGTCTCAGAGATTCATAATATCGCCCTACAAATTGAAAAAGACATACCAGACGCTAAAGTAGCGGTTGCGCATGGACAGATGCATCGCGATGATATTGAAGATGTCATGTTAAGGTTTACCAGTAATCAAGCGAATGTGCTCGTCTGTACGACCATCGTAGAAACAGGGATTGATATTCCAAATGCGAATACGATTATTATCGATCAAGCGGATAAATTTGGATTATCCCAGCTCTACCAAATCAAAGGTCGAGTTGGACGTAGTAATCGTTTAGCGTATGCGTATTTAATGTACCAACCGAAAAAAGCATTGACTGAAATCGCCCAAAAGCGACTTCAATCCATTAAAGAATTCACTGAACTGGGAAGTGGTTATAAAATTGCGATGCGTGATTTAACCATCCGTGGAGCAGGGGAAATGTTAGGGGATATGCAATCAGGCTTTATTGATACGGTTGGGATTGATATGTACATTGAGATGTTAACGCAAGCCATTGAAGAGAAACGTACAGGAATCATTGTCGAAGATGCGGAACCGGTAATCAAACAAACAATACAAATTGATGGATACATTCCGCAACAATTTGAACCGAAAGACTTTGAGAAATTGTCCTTGTATCAACGGATCGATGAAGCGAAAACGCAAAGTACTTTGGCTAAACTTCAGGAAGAAACAAAAGACTTATACGGTAAACTACCTAAATCAGTTGTATTACTGTTTGAAAAGAAACGTTGGGAACTCTTGTTGGAATCCCCATTTGTACAAAGCTTCAAAGAACTGAAGTCTGAATTACAACTTATCTTTACTAATGATTGGTCAAGTAAAGTGGATGGGGTTAAGTTCTTTGAGATGGTTTCTAAATTATCGAATGAAGTAAAATTAAAGTATACCGGTGGAAACATTGTATTAATCATACCTAAGATAGAGGATTGGTTATTCTTAGCCACTTCAATCTTAGATAAGACAATGACTGTACCACTAAAAAGGAGTTAATATGCGTATTGATCAATACTTAAAAATAGCGAGAATTGTTAAAAAACGTCCTGTATCGAAAGAATTAGCGAATCAGGAACGTATACTTATCAATGGAAAGACCGCTAAACCATCCAGTGATGTTAAAATCGGGGATGAAGTCGATTGTGTGTTTGGTAATCGTCATTTAAAGATTCGTGTCCTTGCGATTGCGGAGAATATTAAGAAGGCTCAAGCACTGACATTGTATGAAATTATCCAAGAAGAACGCATTCTATTGAATCAAGAAAATAGAGTGAATGAATTGAATAAAGACTGAATGAGGGTATAATAAACTTACATCATGAAAAAGAAATTAAAAAACCGTTTTAACAGTATCGTAATTAGTCTAGTTCTACTCACAGGGACGATTATTTTAATGATTCCAGTGATTGAAGAAATTGGGAATACACTTCGTTTAAGTGAGAGTTTAAAACAGGTTCAAGCAGAACTTGTGGTACTTGAACAAGAGAATAATACACTCAATGAACAGAAGACAAAATTATTAGATCCTGAGTATGTTAAGAGTTATGCTCGTGCGAATTATATGTTAACCAAAGAAGGTGAACAGATTTATTATCTTCCTAAGGATGATTCAAACGATACGGATTAAGAAGGGAAACCTTCTTTTAGTTTTCTTTAAAAAAGATTAGTGATATTATAAAAAAGCAAAAAGGAGATTGTTATGAAAAGACCTGTTGTATTTGTCGTAATGGATGGTATTGGACTATCCGAAAATATTGTTGGGAATGCGGTAAAAGCATCATATACACCAACACTTGACCGATTAATGAGTACACTTCCTTACGCATCCATTCAAGCGCATGGAGTTGCGGTAGGGTTACCAAGTGATGAAGATATGGGGAATAGTGAAGTAGGCCATAATGCGATTGGTTGTGGTCAAATCTATGCTCAAGGAGCGAAGTTAGTTAATGCGTCCATTGAAACAGGCGATATCTTTACGTCTGAAACATGGGTAAAGGCAACCACTCAAGCACAAAATTCTACGATGCATTTTATTGGATTATTATCCGATGGAAATGTTCACTCACATATTGACCATTTAATCGCTATGGTTAAACAAGCGAAAAAAGATGGCGTTAAAAAAGTACGTTCACATATTCTATTAGATGGTCGTGATGTACCTGCGACTTCTGGATTAATCTATGTAGAACAATTAGAAAATGAATTTAAAGCACTTAATGACAGTAACTTCGATGCGAAGATTGCGTCTGGTGGCGGTAGAATGCTTGTCACAATGGATCGTTATGATGCGGATTGGTCAATGGTTGAACGTGGTTGGAAAACACATGTATTAGGTGAAGGTCGTCAATTTGCGTCCGCAAAAGAAGCAATCGAAACGTATCGTACTGAAATTGAATGCAATGATCAGTTCTTACCTGCATTCGTAATTGCGGAAAATGGGGAACCTGTTGGTAAGATTGTGGATGGCGATACTGTTATCTTCAATAACTTCCGTGGTGACCGTGCGATTGAAATCACAAAAGCCTTCGAATTTGCGGAAAAAGACTTCCCTTACTTCGATCGTAAGTTTGTCCCTAATGTCTTCTATGCTGGTATGTTACAGTATGACGGAGACTTACAAATCCCTAAGAACTTTTTAGTAACCCCTCCTCGTATTAAAAATACCTTGAGTGAAAAGTTAGTCAAAGAAGGTGTTAATCAATTCGCAATAAGTGAAACACAAAAATTTGGACACGTAACGTACTTCTGGAATGGTAATCGTACTGAAAAGTTTGATGATAAACTAGAAACATACGTTGAAATCAAATCAGATTTAGTACCATTCGAACAAAGACCTTGGATGAAAGCAGCTGATATTACCGATAAATTGATTGAAGCAATCGAATCTGAACAATATGGTTTCTTACGTTGTAACTTCCCGAATGGGGATATGGTTGGACATACGGGTAACTTCTTAGCAACCATCATTGGTGTTGAAACAGTTGATCTACAATTGAAACGTATCATGACTGCAGTTGAAAAGGTTAATGGTATCTTGATTGTGACTGCGGATCATGGGAATGCGGATGAAATGTATGAGAAATCAAAAGATCCTAACGCAACACCTAAACCTAAGACAAGCCATACATTAAATCCTGTCCCATTCTTCATTATTGGACAAGATGTAGAGTTTAAAGAAGGTAAATTTGGTTTAGCGAATATCGCATCTACGATTACTGACTTAATGGGGATTGAAAAAGATCCTGCTTGGTTAGAAAGTCTAATTAAATAAACAAAACGCTCAATCGAGCGTTTTTATATGTGCTTTTGTAGTCGTAGTATTATCGCAATTGTCTTAGAATCGTTAATGATCCCATTATTTACCAAATCCAATAGTTCCGGATAAGTATAAGTTTTAACATTCAAGAATTCACCTGGATCAAGATTCTGACCAACAAATGTAGTTTGAGGGGCATAGTAGATATAGATAATCTCAGAGAGATAACCAACCGATGGATAAACTAATCCTAATGGAATGATTTCTAACGCTTCA
>DASSDQ010000022.1:0-4086 GCA_035697025.1 Erysipelotrichaceae bacterium
ATCAATACTCATCGGTAAAGCTTCTTGTTGTAAGAGTTCAATGAGCGCTTCTCTTTGACGAGAATATTTCAATTGGTTTAAACTCAATATTTCTTTAGCTTTCATATTAATTCTCCTTCTTCATCCATGAAATCCATGAACTAATTCCGAAGATACATGCATTGATTAAGACAATACTTGAACCAGTAGGTAAATCAAATAATACTGAAATTACAAGTCCACTCACAACACTAAAGCTTGAGATAATTACTGCCCAAATTATCGTTGATTTGAAGCTATTGGATAAACGTAATGCACTAACCGTTGGGAAGATAATTAAACTTGATATTAACATTGTCCCTACGACTCTTATCCCTAAAACAATCGTAATTGATGTTAAAAGTGAAATGATTTGATTCAATCGTTTTGTTTTACGTCCACTTACTTTCGCATAATCCATATCGTATGTCATAGCGAATAAGTCATGGTAGAAATAAATAACAGTCCCCACTATTATGATTGATAAAATAAATGAGAAATATACATCCATTTCGGAAATGATTAAGATACTTCCAAATAAATAACTGTATAAATCAACACTAAATCCATTTGAAACAGATGATATTAAAACACCAATAGCGACTGCAGTAGATGAGATAAGACCAATTGCCGCATCTCCTCCAATACGATTCTCTTCACTAAGTTTAAGAATTAACAATGAAGCTAAGCTTACAATTGGTATCGATATGATTAAAGGTGATTGATTGAGTAAAAGAGCTAATGCGACTGTCGCAAAACTTACATGTGCAAGTCCATCTCCAATCATTGAGTATTTACGTAGAACGAGAAATATTCCTAAAAACGAACTGCTTATAGAGATTAAAAGACCAACCAACAAAGCACGTTGAAGAAAGGTATAGGAGAATAGACTAAATATGGATGTGATGTTCATGGTTCTCTACCTTACATAATGCGGCGGTTGCCTGTGGTCCGATTTGATACATTAGTTCCTCGGATTGACATAAATCAGTACTTGGTCCAAAGAATACGACGTGTTGGTCTAAATACAAAATATGTGTCGCATAAAGACTTACTGAGTTTAAATCATGTGAAATGAGTATAATACTCACATTTTCTTCTTGATGTAGATTCTTGATTAGTTGATAAAATTCCTCGCGAATCGTTGGATCTAATGCGGATGTTGGTTCATCTAAGATGAGTAATTTAGGATGATTAATTAATGCACGAGCTAACATAACACGTTGCTGTTGACCACCTGATAGATACCCAATGCGTTTCTTTAATAAATCTTCGATGCCTAATTTTCGACTTAGTTGCACAATCTCTTCATGTACATTTTTTTGTTTAAGTGCGTTTTTATCTAACCCTGTTTGAATAATTTCATATACAGAGGCTGGAAAATGTTTATCGTGATTAAATCCTTTTTGAGGTAAATATCCGATTTCATTCTTTGTAATGCCCTCACCAAAAATAAACTCACCACTCGAAATGTCATTCAATCCTAACAGTGCACGCATTAAGGTCGTTTTACCTGAGCCATTAGGACCTACGATTGCTAAATAATCGTGATAACCCAATGAAAAACTAACATGCTCAAGCGCAATCATTTTCCCATAATGAACACTTACATCTTTAACTTCTAATAGTGATTTACTCATAATTTAAAGCACCTTTTAATTTTTCGATATTCGCATACATTAAATCAAAATACGTGATACCTTGATCCATTTCTTCTTTACTAATATTATGTCCACCGTGTAATACATCGATTGTCGCATTCGTTTGTTCAGAGATAATACGTGCAATTTTAGGATCAATCAACTCTTCATAGAAGATTACTTTTATTTCATATGTATTCATCGTATCTAACAATTCACTTAATGAGCTAACGCTTGGTTCTGCATCTGGAGAATATCCTGAATATGGGGATAGGATATCGATATTAAATCGTGAAGATAAATAACCAAACGCAAAATGCCCTCCATAAATTAGTTTATTCGTTTTTACACGACTAAATAAATCAACATATGCATCATCCAATTCATCGAGTTTTGATAAATATTCATCCGCATTCGTTTGATAAAATTCAGTATTATCAGGATCGATTTGGATTAAACCTTTGAGCACATTTGATACCATAATCTTTGTATTAATTGGATCTAACCAAAAATGAGGATCATATTCTTCACCATCTTCATCACTATGCGTTAATAAACTTACACCGATTGAGCTATCCACAACAACGGGTCCTTTATCGGTTAAATCTTGAAAAACATGACTAATCCATGTCTCCATAATATCGCTCGTATAGATAAACAAGTCAGATTGATTTATTTCGATTAATGTACTTGGTGTAGGTTCATAAGCATGAGGTTCTACTCCAGCAGGCAAAAGAAGACTAACATTCACTTTATCTTGAGCAATAGACCTAACCATATCGTATTGCGGAAATAATGTCACAATAACATTCAATTTATCATTTGATGGATTACTTGATGTACATCCAGAAAAGAATAATATAAACAGAATTAACACACTTAAACTTTTTTTCATACAATTCACTCCTAACCTGATTATAGAACTGTAAAATAAAATATGCAAATGATTTGCATTTGCATATTAGTCAATAATATTTACTTTTCTTAGATACTCAATTAACAATCTAAATGTACCATTATAGATATACCCATCCATATTCAACGTATTAGATTCTAGTATATTCACTGCACTATCATCAATAAAGAAACTCTCTTTTAGATCAATCTGGCACAACGAACTAGCTTGACGATAGAAATCTAGATTTGGTTTCGAAACTTTAAGATCTGCAGATATTACTTTTAAATCAAAATAGTCTAAACATTTAAAGCTGTTTACATACTGATAAAAACGTAATGAAGCATTAGAGAATAAGTATAATTTATATCCTTTTGACTTTAACATTTTGAGTAAGTCTATCATCTCTTCTCGTTCTGTAAGGTATAAATGCCATTTATTAAATATTTGTTTAACTAAATCCAAATACTTTGAATCGATACGTTTTGATATACTTCCTATCGCCTCATCTTCTTTAATAATCCCTTGATCAAGATCTAACCATTCTTGTTTATAGAAAATCTCATTTACAAGTAATTGGACTAACTGAATATCATCGGTAAACTTTGAAACGATTAAATGAGGAGAATAGTCTAAAAGTACATTCCCCATATCAAACACAATATTGGTATATTTCTTCATTCTTCCACATCCAAATCCGTCAAGCGATTTAGCATTTTCTCTTTAAGAATCTGTTTATTTAATCCAACTGGATATCGTAGTACAAGTTCAATATTGACGCGATTTGATTCCATTTCACCTACTCTATACATGATAATCTCAATATTTAAACTCTTAATATAGTCGATAATTTCGCGTATAAGCGTCACATTACAATTCACCATAAAGGTATCATTTGAACGATCAAATCGACTAAACCATTTTGTATGGAAGACAAGTTGTACAACAATAATCATTAATGCAGTACTAACTCCAATAAAGTACATTCCTGCCCCTATTGTCATTCCTACAGCCGATGTCGTCCAAATTCCAGCTGCGGTTGTTAGTCCACTTACTGTATTCTTTCTGACAAGAATCATTCCTGCCCCAAGAAATCCAATCCCGGTCACAACTTGTGCCGCAATACGTGAATGATCAGAGTTAATGGATTCTGGAAATCCATATTTTGATAAAATCATTAATAAACATGACCCAAGTGCGACAATCGCATGAGTACGAATTCCAGCCTCTTTATAGCGATTGGTTCGTTCAAATCCAATTAAAACACCTAAAAGAACGGAAACGAGTAAGCGAATAAATAATACTAATTCGAATTGTGAAGGCATATTTCCTCCTATTTTGTTTATTACATTATGCCATATTTCATCTTTTCTACCAAATAACCTGTTTTAGAGTCATTTCTATTAATAAAAACATACTTTTTATGTATACTAATAAAGAGGTAAATTGGTCAATATGGAAATCAAACAAAATACACAAGCATTTTATATCGGAGATCGATACGAAGAAGCTCTTGCGAAGCTTGAATTTGAG
>DASSDQ010000023.1:0-9521 GCA_035697025.1 Erysipelotrichaceae bacterium
CAGATGTTAAACCAAATCGAGAAACAAGTGGATCAATTAAATAGTAAATTGGATAGTATCTTAGAAGAAGAAAACCAACAACGAGGACAGATTACAGAGTTGAAGGAAATCTTTAGACATACCAAAGCTGATTTAACAGCAAGAAGTGTACAATTAGCGCATAGTTTACCAACACTTGAACAACGTATGAATGATATTGAAAAATCATTTACAAGTTTTGAGGAATGGATGTATGCGTCTGAGTTTGCGAAGGCAAAAGAAAAGATGGAAGAGATTCAAACTAACTTAACTGAAACGAAGGTGTGGTTGGATGTATTACCAGAATTGATTAGCTTAGCGAATGGAATTATACCGAAACAAATCGAAGAAATTGCGGAATATACGAAACGCTTAAATAGTCGTCAAGTCTATACAAAACATATTGAAGTAGAGAAGAACTTAGAGTTAATCTCTGAGACTACAGGTCAAGATCGTATTAGTTTAAGTCGTTGTTTAGTTAAAGAAGTTGAAGAACATTTACGTGAGAATCAGAAACGTTTGAGTCAAGTATTGACGTCCTTACAAAAAGAAGAAGCAGCGCATGATGAATTGGCTAAAACATTGGATTCTGTTGGTGTAAATATTAATGAGATTCGTGAGTTGCACAGTAATTTAGTTGAACATCTAAAGAAAGATGCAGGTCGCTTTGGATGGGAAGATTTAACAGAATTATTGAGTGATAAAGCGAAATCGCTTAAACAATTAGAAATAAATTATAAACAACATGTCAAAATGTCAGAGGATAATAGTTTACCAGCTAGTACATTAATGATGAATCTAAAAGAATCCATTCAATTGATTCATAATACGAAGAACGATTTAAATCATGCGGCAGAACGTTTATCAGCAGCGCGAAATGATGAAGAACGTGCTAAGAAACAACTTCTTAAATTACACTTAATCATGAATGAAATTCAAGTTAAGATTCGTAAGTTTAGATTACCGGTTATCTCTGAAACATATGAAGGTGATTTGCGTAAATCCTATCAATATGTTAATAGTATTGCGAAGTTGTTGGATGAATCCACGATTGATATACAACTCTTAAATGCGACTGTAAATGATGCGATTGATCATATCTATAAACTCTATAACAACGTAAATAATCTTGTTGGGACAGTAGAAATGATTGAGAATGCGATTGTGTACGGGAATAAATATCGTAGTTTAGATTCAGAGCTTGATACACAACTTACACGGGCTGAATTACTTTATCGCAATGGAGATTATACCCAAGGGATAAAAGTTGCCATAGCGGCGATTGAAGCGGTTCAACCGAAACATTTTGAAGGATTAATTAAGGAGAATGCAAAAAGTGCACACTGATTCGATTTATTTTGACCACGCTAGTTCTACACCGGTCCATCCAGAAGTATTAAAAAGTTTAACTGAATTAAGTCCGATTCATTATGCGAATAGTGAATCACTTCATGAGGCTGGTTTAACCATACAAACCATGATGCGTAAGAGTCGTGAAGCAATTGCGACAATGTTAAGTGTAAATTCCAATGATTTATACTTTACCTCAGGTGCCACAGAATCAAATAATATCTTAGTAAAAGGGATTGCTTTTGCCTATCAAAAAAAGGGTAAACACCTTATCACTACATCGGTTGAACATTCAAGTCTTCTAGATTCATTTCTAGATCTTGAATCTTTTTTTGGTTTTGATGTTACATTCTTGCCAGTTAATCAAGAAGGAAGAATTAATCCAGAAGATTTAAGAAAAGCATTACGTCCTGATACTACGCTTGTTAGTATTATGGCTGTCAATAATGAAATTGGAACAATCATGCCGATTAAAGAATGTGCGAAAATTGTGCATGAAAATTCAAATGCGATTTTCCATGTCGATGCGGTACAAGCACTTACTAAGATTGATTTAGACTTGAGTTATATCGACTGTGCAAGTTTTTCAGCGCATAAAATAAATGGTGTAAAGGGAAGTGGATTATTATACAAAAAGAATCATGTCGAATGTCATCCAATTATTACAGGTGGACAACAGGAACATGGTTTGCGTCCAGGTACACCTAATGCGATTAATCATATCTTATTGGCTAAAACAATGCGTTTAGCGTTTGAGAATCATGTAAATAATGAGCATATCGTAAAAGAAATTAAAGCTTACTTAGTAAGTGAGATAAGTCGAATGGAGAATGTAGTAATCAATAGTCCAAGTGATTTATGTTCCAACTATATCCTTAATATTTCATGTTTAACAGTTCCTTCACAGGTGATGTTAAGTTGGCTGAATCAACACAAAATCTATGTATCTGCGATGGCAACGTGTTTGAATCGTGATATTCATCCATCCCATGTATTATCCGCTATGGGGATTGATGGTGATCGCTTAAATGGTGTATTACGCATCAGTATCGGTTATACTAACACCATGGAACAAGCACATAAGCTAATTTCAGTGTTAAAAGAAGGGATACGAATCCATGGCAGAGATTAAAACAGATCGTATATTAGTACGATTTGGCGAATTATCCAATAAAGGAAAGAACCGTAATTTATTTGTAAGACAGCTGATACAGAATCTAAAGTATCAATTAGCTAACTATCCTGAATTACGTTATCGTAATCAATTTGATCGTATTATGATTGAATTGAATGGAGAAAATGAAAACGAAGTGTTAGAACGTGCTAGTCGCGTTTTTGGCATACGTTCATTGAGTCCAGTAATTGTGACAGATACTGATTTCGAGAAGATATCTGAAGCGTGTTTAGTATTGATGCAGAATGAAAAAGTTGGCACATTTAAAGTAGTAACGAATCGTAAAGATAAGACATTGAAATTTTCATCCAATGATGTCAATCTAAGTGTTGCGAAAACGATTCTAAGTCAAACGGATCATAAAGTTGATGTACATCATCCAGATATTAAAATACGAATCGATATTGATGCAGAAAAGACGAGTATCGCAGTTAAAACAATTCTTGGTGCACAAGGTTTTCCAATTGGAGTTGGAGGCAAAGCTCTATTACTTCTATCGGGGGGAATTGATTCACCAGTTGCAGGTTATTATACAATGAAACGCGGTGTAGAGATTGAATGCATTCACTTTGCGGCACCACCTTATACAACCATTCAAGCATTGGATAAAGTAAAGCGTTTAGTTGAACATCTGTGTGAATATCAACCACGAATAAAACTTCATATAGTACCGTTTACAGAGATACAACTTGAAATATATAAGAAAGCACATCCTGCATATACGGTTATTTTAATGCGTCGTCAGATGGTTAAGATGGCTGAAAAGATTATGCATGATAATAAGATGTTAGCGATTGTAAGCGGTGAAAGTTTAGGCCAAGTCGCAAGTCAAACCTTACAAAGTATGGGATGTATTCAAGATGCGGTCGATAGTTTAATCTTAAGACCCTTGTTAACCTTCGATAAGAATGAAATCATTGATGTATCAAAGAAAATTAATACCTATGAAACATCAATCCTACCATACGAAGATTGTTGCACTATATTTAGTGTAACCAATCCAATTACCAAACCAAAATTAAAAATTGTATTATTAGAAGAAGCGAAATGTGAAATGGATCAACTAATTGAAGAAGCACTTAAAAATGTTGAAACCGTTGAGATTCGCTATACACAAGAAAGTTATCTATAGGAGGCATTATGGCATTTGATCGTTTAACTGAAAAACTTACAGAAAGTTTTAGACGCATAACCAAACAAGATCGTATCTCAGAGAAACACTTAGATACGCTTTTAAGTGATGTAAGACTCGCATTACTAGATGCGGATGTGAATACACAAGTTGTGAATCAATTCTTAGAGAAGATTCAATCAACTGCACTTAATCAAAAGATATTAAGTTCACTTAAACCAAATGAAGCATTGATGAAACTTGTCTATGATGAATTGGTTGAATTATTAGGACCAGATACACCTAGTTTTGATTATCCAAAAGGACAACGTAAGATTATTCTTTTTGTTGGTCTACAAGGTACTGGTAAAACAACCTCGGCAGCTAAATTAGCCCAATTGTTACGAACTAAGAAAGAACGTAAAGTACTATTGGTTGCGGCAGACTTAGCGCGACCAGCTGCGATTGATCAATTAGAAATATTAGCAGGACAAGCACAGGTTTCTGTGTATGTTGAAAAGGACCAAAAGAATTCATTAACACTGGTTAAAAACGCGATGAAGTTTGCGGATAAAGGTGATTTTGATACCATCATCGTCGATACCGCTGGTCGTTTAGCCATTGATGAAGCCTTAATGTTAGAACTTAAACAAGTTCATGATTACTTAAAACCAGATGAAGTATTATTAACTGTTGACGCAATGACTGGTCAAGACGTAATTCATACCGCTGATGGCTTCAATAAAAACTTAAAACTAACTGGGTTAGTTGTGACGAAGTTTGATGCGGATGCGAAGGGTGGTGCTGTACTTTCAGTTAAGGCACTAACGGGTGTTCCTGTTAAATTAGTTGGGACGGGTGAAAAATTAGACGATACCGATATCTTCTATCCTGATCGTATGGCAAATCGTTTAATTGGAATGGGTGATTTACTCAGCTTAGTTGAACAAGCACAAGAGAAGATGGATGTAGAAGCTGGACAACGTAGTATGGATCGTATCATGGAAGGACTATTTACATTCGATGATATGTTGGATCAATTTAATCAACTCTCTAAGATGGGCTCATTACAGAACATGTTAAAAATGATTCCTGGGGCAAGTCAATTAGCGAATCAAGTGAATGATAATGAATCCAATGCGATGATTAAGAAAAATAAAGCTATTATTCTAAGTATGACTCCAGATGAGCGTGAAGATGCGTCACTCTTACGTGCATCACGTAAAAATCGTATTGCGAAGGGTAGTGGTACGACATTAAACGATGTGAATAAATTGATTAATCAGTATGAAAAAGCGAAAGAACAAATGCGAATGTTAAAGCGTTTGGCTAAAAATAATCCAAATATGAGATAGTGTCAAGGTAAAAGACTTGACAGATAATTTATATACGATATACTAAACAAGTAAAAACAATAGGAGGACATTATGGCAGTAAAAATTCGTTTAAAGAGAATGGGTGCAAAACAAAATCCATTTTACCGTGTTGTAGTAGCAGATTCACGTTCACCAAGAGATGGTCGTTTCATTGAAGCGATTGGATATTACAATCCAGCAACAACTCCAGCTGAAGTTAAAATTGACAGTGAATTAGCACTTAAATGGTTAGCTGATGGTGCACAACCTTCCGATACAGTTCGTAACTTGTTATCAACTGCGGGTGTATTAAAAGCATTCCACGATTTAAAGAACGCGAAGTAAATCAATATGAATCTTGAACAAGCATTATTGGAGTTGGTTCAACCTTTAGTGGCAGACAAAACCAGTTTGAGTGTCAAAGAAATGGCCAGCTTGGATGAGAATGAAATATTACTTTATGTTTACGCAAAGAGTGAAGATGTGGCTCGTTTAATTGGACGTCAAGGAAGTATGGCTACCGCATTACGTAATGTGATGGCGATTGCGACACGTCTTCAAAATAAACGCATTTCCATTAAATTTGAGTCTTACTAGGATGCGTCGCATCCTTTTTTAAACTTTAGGACAATTATGACAAACGAAAAAATTAGAGTTGGTAAAATAGTAAAAGGCTTTGGGATAAAAGGTGAAGTTAAAGTAAAGATATTTACAGACTTTCCAGAGAAACGATTTAAATCAAAGAAAATCTTGTACATCGAAAGAGAATCAGGATTTTTAGATGTGACCATTGAATCTGTACGTTATCATCAGGAACATGCCCTCATTAAGTTTGTTGGGTATCCTGACTTAACAAGTGTTGAACCATTTGCTCAAAGTGATGTATACGTCGATAAATCGAGTATTGATACGAAAGAGAATGTCTATTATTTCCAACTCATGAATATGGAAGTCTATGATGAGACCGATCGTTTAATTGGTACGGTAAGTGATGTGATGGAAACACCTGCCCATGCGATATTGCGTATAAAAACAGAAGCTAAGGATATTCTTATTCCATATGTGGATGCGTTTATTATTAAGACCGATGCGAAGAAGAATCGCATTACGGTTAAATGGATGGAAGGTCTATGAAAATAAGTATCTTGACACTATTTCCAGAGATGTTTGATGGGTTTTTAAACACATCAATCATTAAGAAAGCACGTTTAAAAGAATTGGTTGAGATTGAATGTGTTGATATACGTTCTTTCACAACGAATAAACATAATCGTGTGGATGATTATCCATTTGGGGGTGGTCAAGGTTTAGTCATGGCTGTTCAACCTGTACTAGATGCCCTAAACTCGATTAAACACGAGAATTCATATACGTTAATCAGTAGTCCTAAAGGGACAACGTTTAATCAAAAGAAGGCACGTGAATTGAGTCAAAAGGATCATATTATCTTTATCTGTGGACACTATGAAGGTATTGATGATCGTATCTTAAACTATGTCGATGAAGAGATTTCCATTGGGGATTATATTCTTACGGGTGGTGAATTAGCGTCTATGGTAGTAACAGATGCGATTGTACGATTGGTTGATGGAGTAATTAAAGAAGCTTCACATCAAGATGAATCCTTTGAGGAACATCGCTTAGAATACCCTCAATTTACACGTCCATTGATCTATGATTCAATTGAAGTACCTGCAGTATTATTATCGGGTCATCATGAAGATATTCGTAAGTATCGATTAAAAGAATCATTACGTCAAACTTGGAAGAAACGTCCTGACTTGTTTTTAAAGGAACCGTTGGATAAAGAAGAGACGTTATTGATGATTGAAATATTGAAAGAAGAAATCAAAAAGGGTTGATTTAACAATCAATCTATGATAAATTAATTAAGCCTATGGCTAGGCAGTTCCGCTGTGCATTCGATACAAGAACTGTGAGAAAAACAAGGAGCGCGAAAATATGCAATTGAATTTAGTTGAAGAAATTATTCAATCACAATTACGCACTGATTTACCTGATTTCAAACCTGGATACCAAGTCCGTGTGGATGTACGTATTCAAGAAGGTGAAAAATTCAGAATTCAGGCGTTTGAAGGATTAGTAATTGCCCGTCAGGGAAAAGGTATCGGTGAAACATTTATCGTTCGTAAAATGTCGTCACAAATCGGGGTAGAAAGAACTTTCCCAGTTCATTCACCTATTATTGAGAGTATTACTGTATTACGTCGTGGTAAAGTTCGTAGAGCTAAATTGTTCTATATGCGTGGACGTTCAGGTAAAGCATCTCGTTTGGTCGAAATTCGATAATAAAAAGCCGGTTACCCGGCTTTTATTCTATCTAAACAAATTATGCAAGAAAACAAGAGTTATCAACTGTTTAAAGAATTCGCAAAGAGCGTTATTACGAGCTTGATTTTTGTCTTGGTTTTGACTAATTTCATTGTTAAACCGATTAAAGTGAATGGTTCAAGTATGTATCCTACATTAAAGGACCAATCCCTAGGATTTTCGAATATTCTTTCGTACCAACTTTTTGGAGTTAACCGTTATGATGTCGTAATTGTTTATGTCGAGTCATTGGATGAATATTTAGTGAAGAGAGTAATCGCATTACCAAATGAAACAATCGAAGTTATTGACAACCAAGTTTATATTAATGGCGAAGTGATAGAACAGAACTTCTTTGATCAATCTTATGTAAGCGAGTTTAATCCATTTACGAATAGTTTTGGACCAGTTACAGTTGGCGATGATGAAGTGTTTTTAATGGGAGATAATCGACCTTATTCAAGTGATTCAAGAGTATTTGGGGCATTTAAATTAAGTGATATTATCGCAAAAGACGCATATATATTTTATCCATTTAACGAGATTAATTGGTTTAAAGGAGAATAAATGGGCATTCAGTGGTTTCCTGGTCATATGACCAAAGCTAAGCGTGAAATGCAAGAAAAATTAAAAATGGTGGATATGGTTATAGAATGTCGTGATGCACGAATTCCTATGGCTTCAATTAATCCACTTATTTTTGAATTAGCGAAAGATAAACCACGTTTAATTGTATTAAGTAAACTCGATATGGCCGATCAAAAGGCAACACAAGATTGGATGAAGGCATTAAGTAGTGAATCCATTGCGGTAATTGCGTTAGATCTTTTAAACGATGATACACGCAAGAAAGTTGTGGAAGCGTGTTTAAGTGTTATGAAACCTAAGTTTGATCGTTGGAAAGCGCGCGGCATTGGAGCACGTAAGATTAAAGCGATGGTTGTTGGGATTCCCAATGTTGGTAAATCAACCTTAATCAATCAACTCGCAAAGAAGAAAGTAATGACAACAGCTGATCGACCAGGTGTAACGATGGCACTTAAATGGGCTAATGTTCATCCTCAACTTGATTTATTAGATACTCCAGGCGTTTTATGGCCGAAGTTTGATGATCCTCAAACTGGAATCAATCTAGCGCTTGCTGGTTCTATTAGCGAAAAAGTACTACCGATTGATGAACTTGCGTATATTGCGTTTAATTTTGTTTTAGCACATTATCCTAATTATCTAAATGAACGATATGGTTACACAGGGAATGTACCTAGTGAATTCTTTGAACATTTAGCTAAACTACGTTTATACATTAAGAAAGATGAAATGATGGTTGACCAAGCGTATGTGACGTTCTTAAGAGAAGTCAAACAAGGTACACTCGGTCCAATGAGTTTTGAATATGTCGAAAATTTGGCTTGAGAATGATATTGAAGATGTGATTGTGTGTGGTATTGATGAAGCAGGACGTGGACCATTAGCGGGACCCTGTGTTGTGTCAGGAGTGGTATTACCTAAAGGGTATACACATCCATTAATCAATGATTCGAAACAACTCTCAGAGAAACAACGCAAACGATGTTTCGATGATATCTTAAGAGATGCTTTATGGGTTATGGTTATTACTGTAAGTCCTGAAACAATTGATAAAGATAATATCTACCAAGCGACCAAGAATGCGATGAAGATGATTGCGAAATTCTCTGATGCGAAAATTATATTAAGTGATGCGATGCCATTTCAAATCGAAGGTAAAGAGATTCGTGATTACATCAAAGGTGATTCACGGAGTATCAGTATTGCGGCCGCAAGTATTATCGCAAAAGTTACGCGTGATACGATTATGGAAGAATACGATCAACTCTACCCAGAGTATGGATTTAGGCAACACAAAGGTTATCCAACGAAGAAACATGTTGAAGCACTCCATACATTTGGAATTTTACCTATTCATCGTTTATCGTATGAACCCGTCAAAACTTTAAGTCAGAAAACATTATTCGATTAGGACAATGGCATACACTAACATAAATATAGGTATGCACAATGAACAACTCTTAGCGTATAGCTTAAAATATGAAGGCGATTATGCCTCAATTAATTCGGCAATATTAACCAATGAACCCTATGTACAAACTATGTATAAGGGTTTTTATTTCACGATTTTAGATGATATTTACCCAAAATCACT